>JBKEBB010000316.1:0-2109 GCA_047972845.1 Bacteroidales bacterium | reverse complement strand
TGTTAATTTGACCCAAATGAGCTCTCTTGAAAGAGTGTTCAAATACACTGCAGTGGGTCCTGTTGGATTAGATATTCATTTGTAAGATAAAATATGTCGTTATGAAGCAGTTTGATTTGTTTATGAGCGATTGGTTTGGTACTTTTGTGGGCTAATAAATATCCATTTCTCTGACACAATTACACAATGCCAACTATATCAGATCGTGGTACGGCAATGCCGGCATCGCCCATTCGCAAACTTGTTCCTCTTGCTAACAAGGCTAAAGAAAAAGGTATAAAAGTATATCACTTAAATATCGGTCAGCCCGATCTTCCTACTCCGGAAGAGGGATTGGATGCGATTCGTTCGATTGATCGTAAGGTGTTGGAATATAGCCCGAGCGAAGGAATCAAAACGTTGCGTGATAAATTGGTGACATACTATTCGAAGTTTAATATCAATGTAACGTCCGACGATATCATTGTAACTACAGGTGGCTCGGAAGCTGTACTCTTCTCTTTTCTCGCCTGTCTTGATCCGGGAGATGAAATCATAGTCCCCGAACCTGCATATGCCAACTACATGGCTTTTGCCATATCAGCCGGAGCTATAATTAAAACAGTTACTTCGACAATCGAGGAAGGATTCGCTTTGCCAAGTGTAGAACGTTTTGAGGAGTTGATTACCCCTAAGACAAAAGCGATCTTGATATGCAATCCGAACAACCCTACCGGCTATCTATATACGCAGAAGGAGATGAATCAGATCAGGGATCTGGTGAAAAAATACGATTTGTATCTATTTTCCGACGAAGTGTATCGTGAGTTCTGTTATACGGGTGCTCCATATATCTCTTGTTTTCACTTAGACGGTATTGAAAACAACGTTGTACTCATCGACTCTGTATCGAAACGTTACAGTGAATGTGGTATCCGTATCGGAGCGTTGATTACAAAGAACAAAGAGGTGAAAAAGGCGTTGATGAAGTTCTGTCAGGCCCGATTGAGCCCACCGTTGATAGGTCAGATATGTGCCGAAGCTTCGTTAGGTGCATCCGAAGAGTATTTGTTGAATACATATAACGAATATGTAGAGCGACGGAAATTCTTGATTGACGGATTGAATCGTATCCCCGGCTGTTATTCCCCCATTCCTATGGGAGCATTCTACACCGTGGCACGTTTACCCGTTGAGGACTCAGACGATTTTTGCGCGTGGTGTCTTGAACATTTCGAATACGAAGGGCAGACAATCTTTATGGCTCCTGCATCGGGATTCTATACTCAGCCCGGGATTGGGCGCGACGAGGTTCGTATCGCCTATGTGTTGAAAAAGGAAGATTTGGCCAAAGCCCTTGTTGTATTGCAAAAGGCATTGGAGGCGTACAATCAGCGCGAAGTAAAAGAGTAGAGGTAATCACTCGCTCTTTTGATTTATATTTCTTGTTCTGAAACACAAACCATGAATAGTGAACGTTGAGTTATTCATAGCGCGAAAGATCTATTTCAATAAAGGGCAGGAGGGGAAGAGTTCTTCTCCTCCTGCTGTGCATATAGCCGTTGCCGGAATTGCGTTGGGGTTGGCGGTGATGATTATGGCGGTTGCCATTGTTATCGGTTTTAAGAACGAGGTGAGTGGTAAGGTGATTGGTTTCGGAAGCCATATTCAAATCACACACTTCGACAACAACACCTCGTATGAAACGGAGCCCATAGACTATTCCGATGCCCTTGTAGATACGTTGTCTCGTAGTTCGGGAATCGCTCACTTCCAACGTTTCGCGACTAAGCCGGGAATCATTAAAACGGACTCAATCGTTGAAGGAATGGTGCTGAAAGGGGTAGGCAATGAATATGACCTCTCTTTCTTGCAAAACAATATGGTTGAGGGAACGATCCCTTCGTTCGCGGATAGCATTGCCCACAACGAAGTGCTTATCTCCAAATATCTCGCTGATCGTTTGCTATTGAAAGTGGGAGACGCTTTTCTCTCCTACTATATACAGGATCAAGTGAAAGCACGTCGATTCACCATCAAAGGAATCTACGAAACAGGCTTTTCAGATTACGACAAACTATTTGTGATGACAGACATTCGCCACGTGCAACGGTTGAATGAGTGGAGTAA
>JBKEBB010000309.1:0-1846 GCA_047972845.1 Bacteroidales bacterium | reverse complement strand
GGGATGGTCATGTTTGGCTCATTGGTAAGTCTCGATATTGTTTGGAATCTGGCCGATCTGACCATGGCGTTTATGGCTATGATTAATATAGTGGCAATCCTTTGTTTGGGCAAATACGCGACAGCGGCCCTGAACGACTATCTGAAACAGAAAAGAGCGGGAATTAAGAATCCGCGATTTAATGCCAGAAGCATCCCTGCTCTTGAGAAAAAACTGGAGTATTGGCACAAATAGCCCAATTTTCTCCATTCATTTGATTGTAACTGTAACAATAGTTCTTTACCTTCGCACTGTAATCCTTCGCTGCTTTGCCGGAGTCAATTTTTAAGGTTGGCCCGATACTACATACGGATGTACTTTTTATAACCCTAATCATACTATTTAACCATGAACAACAATCTATCACGACGCAGTTTTCTGCGCAAATCCACTTTGGCATTAGCCGGCATCACCATTGTTCCCAGACATGTATTGGGCGGAAATAACTTCGTTGCCGCCAATGATCAAATCTCTTTGGGTATAATCGGTTGTGGCGCTCAAGGTAGAGGTTTGGCAAATGAATTTGCCAGACGAACAAACTTGATAGCCGCTTGCGATGTCGATTCCCGAAAAGTGAAAGCAATGGAAGAGAGAGTTCTCAAAACTACTAAAGAGAAGCGGGGCATTGATTACAAAGGATTCAAAACCTATCATGATTACAAAGACCTGCTCTCTCGCAAGGACATCGACGGTGTGATCATCGCCACTCCCGACCATTGGCACGCGCTAATGACCATCGACGCCTGCAAAGCGGGTAAAGATATATATGTAGAGAAACCCCTTACCCATGGAATCGAAGAGGGACGAATGATGCAACAAGCGGTCGTAAAATACAACCGTGTGCTTCAAGTAGGCAATATGCAGCGTTCATGGAGAAACTTCCGCCACGCCTGCGAGTTGGTACGCAACAAGTACATCGGCGATATTAAAGAGGTACACGTAGCTGTGGGTGGTCCTTACCGTCCATACGACCTTCCCGCGCAACCCCTGTTAAAGGAGTTGGATTGGGATCGTTGGATCGGCCCTTCTCCCATGGTAAACTACAATCAAGAGCTTGCTCCTCCTCTCGAAGTGGGAGGATTCCCCAATTGGCGTTGGTATAAAGAGTTTGCAGGAGGTATGGTATGCGACTGGGGCGCGCATATGTTCGACATCGCCCAGTGGGCATTGAACATGGACGACAGTGCTCCGATCGAATATTATCCTGCCGATGGAAAAGAGTTTAAACACGTAACCATGAAGTATGCCAATGGCATTACTATGACCCATCAACCTGCCGGAATTCGCAAAAAAGATGGAAACAGTGTGCGTTTCGTCGGAACAGACGGAGTAATCGATATCAGCCGCTCATTCCTCGACACCATCCCGGCTAATCTGGCCAACATTGAATTGAAGGACACCGACACTCGCCTTTATAAAAGCGAAGACCACTACACCGATTTCCTTCAAGCGATGGAAAGCCGCAAACAGCCTATCAGTACGGTAGAGATCGGTCACCGCACCGCCTCGTTGTGCCACATCGTAAACTTTGTCTATGAATTCGATCGTCCGATCCGTTGGGATCCCAAAGCGGAACAGTTTATCGGTGACGATGAACTCAACAAACGAATTCATCTCAACTACCGCAAAGGATATAAATTGGAATTATAGTCTTCCCCGCGACGATCAATGATTCATCGTTATTAGTGGTATATATGCCAAAAATGGTTGGTGAAATGTAGCTGAAACACCCGTACATACTTGATTTCAGAGAAGTTTATTGAAATTCGTTTCAATAAACTTTTTTGTTATGGGAAAAATCAAGAAA
>JBKEBB010000299.1:0-6322 GCA_047972845.1 Bacteroidales bacterium | reverse complement strand
ATATTGGGTGAGCAACTCTCCACTTCGTTCTTTAGGTGCCGGATTCTCGAACCAACCTTGGGCAACCGCCTCATGAACGAACCGAGGAAGAAGATCGGACGATTCATTATTCACCATTTGACCAAACAGCGATTGAAAAGTGGAGTCGTTGTAAAACAGATCGACAATACGGGACAGACGTGTAGCCTTTCGCAATTCATCGGGAGAGATGTGATGGGTGGACAACACTTCGTAGGGAGGATTGGGATTGAATTGAATTCCCAACGAACGGGCATTGTTTCTCAGACGAGTACCGGGGAGAAGTTTCAACAGTTCGATCTGAATCTCGGCTGCCTGCAAACAGATCAATGTACAGGTATCATCAAACAACTCGGCAAGTGTATATTGAGGAAGTCCGGCAATCAAATCGACATGCGTCTCCATGGTCTCCAAACCACATAAGAAACGCAATCCTTCAAGGGTCTTGACCACACTTCCTTTGCGTTCCACCAAACGGATCACCTCTTCATTCAGGCTCTGCACACCCGCTTCCAAATGGAGTAATCCCACGGGGAGCGACTCAATTCTACTCCGCAGTGCATCGGTTAGCAATGCGGGATGAATCTCCAAATGAAAGGAGAGACGTCCATGGTAGGATTCAAAAAGGGTAAGCATATCAATGGCACGCTGGCTGCTGGAATTAAAGGTTCGATCGAGTAGTCGGATCTCACGGATTCCACGGGAGACAAACAGATCAAGTTGTTCTGCTATTTGCTCAAGCGAAAGGGACTGAATACGGTTATCCTCTCCGCTGACACAAAAGGCACACGTGTTGTAGCATCCTCTGCTTGTTTCAAACTGAACAAAAGGTTTGTGAAAGGGGAAGAAACTACTGTGCGAGGGAGGCCGCAATTGGGGAAAAGAAGATACGGAGGCTACGCCGTTGTCGTGATAATTCCCCTCCTCGTCGATATAACAAAAGCCGGGGACAGTGTGCCATCTGGCGGGTTGATCCATGATCGAAATCCATTGAAAGAAGGTCTGCTCCCCATCTCCCTTATGTATCAATCGGATGAAAGAGTGCCTCTTCAGATATTCATAGTTATCGCCCAGAAATTCAGGACCGCCCAAGCTTATAATCGTATCGGGGGATAGTTGATGGAAACGTTTGAGTAGGTCGAGCAGGTAATCATGGGTAAAAAGCCACGCGGTGGCACAAAGAAGGTCCACGGGTTGGGACAGAAGTTCGCTGAGAATATCGTCAATCGAAGATTTGGTTGTACCCGACACACAACGCCAATTGATTGCTCCGGTTGTATCGTTGGCTTCGATGGCGGGAAGCGCGAGCGAGGAGTGAGAGTAGGATGCGTTAATGTCGAGCCAACAGAGATTGATCATGATTTGTAAAGTTTGCTCCTCCATCTCCGAAGAAACGGAGGAGCGAAAAGTGTATTATTAAAAACTAACAACTACATCTACCCCAACCTGAGTAGGACGTCCGAGTTGAACAAACGGACGATTCATACTCTCGAAGTAGAACGCTTGATAGTTGGTGTTGAAAATGTTTTTCGCCCACAGATCAAGGCGCACTATACTTTTAGAGAAAGAGACTTTCGCATTGGCCAATCCATAGAAATCTTGATAGCGGTTGTTCTCTTCATTCCAATAAATACGTCCGTTTCCGGTATATTGAGCCCAAAGATTGATGCGGTCGATAAACGAACAATCGGGCGTTTCAATGGTATAGTTTCCGGCAAAAGATAAGGTATGCTGAGGTGCAAGGGGTACATAGTGGTCTGCATAGTCGCGATACGCTGGGTCGCCAGGATTCTTTCCATTGGTATATTCGGTAAACTTCGCATTGGTATAACCATAGGCAAAGTTAGCCCAAAACTTGGAAGTAACCCTCGCGTCAAGAGAAAACTCGGCACCCATGCTGCGTGAACGTCCGGCGTTGCGAGCCATACGTCCGAATCCGGTGGGTGCGAACTGAGTAATCTGCTGATCGCGGATATCTATGTAGAACAATGCCACATCGGCGTACAGTCTATCTTTGATCCACTCACCACGATAGCCAACTTCGTAGTTCCAGTTGTATTCAGGCTTATAAGTGATCCTGTCGGAATAATCAGTAGTTGCACCCGGTGAACCACCACCTCCCATCGGATTGGCCTTCATTAACTCTTCTTGAATCAGATCAGAGAACATCTGAAAGTTGAAACCACCGCTTTTGTATCCTTTTGAAACCGTTCCATAGACAGAATGGCGATCATCGATCTTATATTTCACCGCGAACTTAGGCAATAACTGGGTATAGCTGACAGTTTCGTCTCCTTGAATGGTTGCCGATATGGTAGTGTCGATCACAATCGGAGGACGAGGGAGAGCGATGTGAAGTCCCATAGAGGTATGGGTATAGTGCTTGAGAGAAATGTTTTCGTGTTCCAATCTCAATCCAACGGTGAAGGACAATCCTTTTATCAACACATCGTTGAACGTCGATTGATGAAAGAATCCAAGTGAGTATGAGGGCATCTCGTAGCGTCCGGGAATGGGCATCGTTTCGTTGGTTACCCGCACAAAAGAGGGGAAATTGGACTGAATCAACTCGCTGATTCCATCTTGCTTGAAGGTAACAGGAGCAGACATATTATTGCTCTGATAGAAACCGGAGGCTCCGAACACCCATTGCCATTTGTCCATCTTGTTGGATTTGATAGTCAATTCCTGATTAAGAGTATTCATGTTTTGCTGCTGACTCATGATAAAATAACTCTTCGGGGTGAAATCCTGGTCGAGTGTCAATTTATCATTCAAATGCTGAAATCCGGTGGTTGAAGTAAAGACAAATCGACTGTCTTTGTATTGAAACGACAAACTGTTGTTGCTCATTACACGACGATAACCGGATTTGTCGTTGTAGTTGACAGGAGCAACCGTTTTTGTGGTGTCGTTGTAAAGACCATAGGGATAGCCTCCTTGGTCAACCCAATCAAATCCTGTGCTCACCTCGGTACGCCATAGATTGTTGATATTCCACGCCACTTTGGCTCTTCCTCCGGCAGACTTGAGATTATCCACCCGTTTGTTGTTGAACTGATTTGTAAAAAAGCCACTGTGACCGTCGTAATATCCGCTGAACGAGTAACCGATCTTCTCAGACCAACGTCCGTAGCGTGAAAGATTGGCTCGTAGATGGTCGTAGTTGCCATACCCGACGGACAACTTGGTTCCTTCGTACTTGAATGGGGAACGAGTGCGCACATGAATGACTCCGCCTAATGAGTTGCGTCCATACATAGTGCCCTGTGGTCCGCGGAGAATCTCTATCGACTCAATATCGAAGAGTTCGAAGTCGAAACTGCTCTTGTCAATATACGGAATATCATCCACGTATAGACTGACCGCCGAGGTGGTGAATCGAGAACCGACTCCACGTACAGACATAGTCGAAGTGAGTCTGGAACCATAGTCGGGCATAAAGAAGTTGGGAGTCATGGAAGAGATATCTTTCAACGACGTTATTTTCAGACCATCGGTTGCGCGACCATCTACCAACGATACGGAAAGAGGCATTTCGCGGAGAGTAACGATCTCACGAGCAGAGGGTGAGATTACCACATCCTCGAGATTAATTTGTTGGAATTGGGTAAGTGTGTCCTGTTCGTTTCCTGCAAAGGACAGAAAAGAGCCTGCAAACATACAGGCGAAAAGTATTATTGATTTGTACATGTGTATGAATTAATAAAAGATGAGGGGACCTGATCCACACATCGGATAGAGGTACTCCCGAAATATGTAATTGAAAATCCAATGGATACATCAACTACCCTCTGGGAGGACCCCGAAGGGAGAATCCTCCGACAACGGGATCGGGAATCAGCAATTGTGACTCGTACCTTTCGTAGCGGTTAACGAAAGGAAGCATCCACAACTTTGGAATGATCGGAGTATCGGAATGCATCCCGATACTCCGCCAATTCCCCTTTTCCAATTCAAAGAATGCTAGAGATGCACTCTCCTTACTCACCTTAACAACAGAAGCTGCCCTCGTTTCAGATTTCACATCCACACGCTCGTGTTTGTGTAAAAAGAACTGTCGCGCATAACCAAAGGCAAAAAGATTCATCAGGAGGATGAATCCCATGCTTAAGATTGTTCCGGACAGTGTAAAGAGTGGCATACTATCAGTGGTATATTTCTTTAATTCATTCGATATGAAACTACACTTCTTGTTTTAGAATCACTTTGATTCTTTGTCAAAGTGGTATTTTGCAAAGGTAACATATTGTTGCCAATCGTAAAGGGTCACATCGTGTTTTCCTGTACGAAGGTGATATCCTACAGTGGTGTGAAGAGGGTTCTCTGGTTTTGGCTGCTCCGATTCGGTAATAGCCGGAAGGGAATAGAGCGAATAAACCGAAGCGGTCTCACGGACTGCAAGAAACTCTCCCTTTGGATCAGCCCATTGATCGTCTGTAGCACTCGCCACATAGAGCGGACGTGGAGCTATGAGTGCCAACAACTGATGTTGGTCGAACGACATGGAAGCCTCCTTGTTGGCGTATTGGTTATAATTGAGACAGAACCAGTGAGGGAAAGCGGTTGTGATACGAGCAATTGTCTCTCCATACACACGCTTTGACAGCGCGGCGCCTCCGCAGCCGGAGTTGTTGGACACAACGATGGCATAACGACCATCCGACGCTCCTGCCCACAAAGCGGCTTTACCCAAACGGGAATGACCGGTAAGCACCACTTGCTTAGCGTTTAATAAGGGTTCTTGTTCGATATAATCCATTATTCGATTCAAACCATATGCCCATGCGGCAATGGCCTGGGGTGCTTCGGGAGTTCCTTTGCTCTTTTGATAATCGCTAAAAAGAGGAAGAATACTCTCCTTCTCCATCGATGGATCGTCGGGATAGAAGTTATGGTAACAGGCGGTGACTAATGCGAATCCATTGTCGATAAGGTATTCGACACACCAACGAGTGGATTGGGCTCCACGGGGATATTTACTGGTTTTATCCTTTAGTCCCCAAACATCGGTCGGAATGATCGCCTCATCCATATCGACCGTTTGGTTTCCTTGAAAGTTCAGTCCCAACATCACGGGCACTTTCTCTCCCTGTTTACGTTTGGGAACATAGATTAATAGGATCGCCTCCTTCGACTCACGTCCATTAGACATTGTCAGTTTGATTTGCTTACGGATGGCTTTCCCGCCAAAGGCGTTCGCCGACTCCTCAATCAGTTGATAGGAGCTCTTAACCGAAGGATCGGAAGGAATGGCTCCATACATTTGATCGGCAAAGACCTTCATCAACTCCGGTCGGCGCACACGCTCCCACTCTTCGGAAGAAGCGATCTTCTTTCCACTTTCCGATACCAGAAGCGCAGGCAACGTATATGCAGGCACTTTCGATTCGTCATAATTGGGAGTGAATCCCTGCGCAGCGATTGATATTGCCGCAAAGAAGCAACTGAACATAAGGATGAACCGTTTCATATCTTTTCTTTATTTATATGATCAAATTGCACCGCCTCACGGATTGTCTTTCATGGCAAAAGCGAGTGCTTTCATCCGATGATGAAAACACTCGCGTTAAGAGAATCCTTGCGTCTTATTTCCTAAACGGAAGTTTCACAACCGTTGCTTTGAGGTCACGGTTGCGTACACGAATCGAAATAGCAGAACCCACTTTCGCATATTCGGGCTTCACATATCCCAATCCGATACCTACTTTTGTAATAGGCGAGATGGTTCCCGATGTAACCACACCTATCACTTCGCCCTCCATGTTTACTATCTCATAGTCTTGGCGGGGAATTCCTTTGTCACTCATTTCAAACGCGCAAATCTTACGTGTTACTCCTTCCGCTTTTTGCTTCTCGAGAATATCACGAGCGATAAAGTTCTTTCCATCTACAAATTTGGTAATCCATCCCAAACCTGCTTCAAGAGGAGAGGTAGTATCGTTCAATTCATGTCCGTACAGACTGAATCCCATCTCCAGACGAAGGGTATCACGAGCGCCTAGACCGATTGGTTTGATTCCAAACTCGCTTCCGGCTTCCATGATCGCATTCCACAGTGTCACGCCATATTCAGGATAGAAATAGATTTCAAAACCTCCCGCTCCGGTGTAACCGGTGTTCGAAATGATCACCTCTTTCACTCCTGCCATCTCTCCGGTGGTGAATGAGTAATAGGGAATTTCAGACAGATTCACCGATGTGAGCTTTTGCAGTGTATCAATCGCCTTTGGTCCTTGAATGGCCAATTGAGAAGTGTGGTCGGACGCGTTCTGAAGTTCAGCCCCAACAGTGTTGTTCTTCA
>JBKEBB010000293.1:0-12121 GCA_047972845.1 Bacteroidales bacterium | reverse complement strand
CGTTTTACAAAGGAGGAAATCTCCCGCTCGAATTTCACAAAGTACGTGTTGTCCAGAAATTACATTTAGTCCCTGTTGAACGTCGTTTGCAGGCAATCGAAGAGGCCGGATTCAATACCTTCAGATTGAACACCACAGATGTATTCTTGGATATGCTGACCGATAGCGGTACAAACGCCATGAGCGATAACCAAGTTGCCGCTATGTTTCAAGCAGATGACGCGTACGCTGGTTCTCAGAGTTTCATGCGCCTTCAAAAGGCCGTAGAAGATGTATTGGGAAAGAAATATTATCTGCCCGTTCATCAGGGACGTGCAGCCGAAAATATCATTAGTCGTACCTTTTTGAAGAAGGGAAGTGTTGTTCCTATGAACTATCACTTTACAACCGCATTGGCTCACATCAACGAGAATGGAGGCCGAATTGAGGAACTGTTGTATGACGACGCGCTTGATATCAAAAGTTCAAATCCGTTTAAAGGGAACATCGATACCAATAAATTGATAGAATGTATCGAACGAAACGGAAAAGAGAACATTCCATTCATTCGAATGGAAGCCTCAACTAACTTGATTGGTGGGTAACCTTTCTCTATTTCGAACATGATGGATGTTCGTCGTATTGCCGACAAATACGGTATTATGCTTGTACTCGACGCCAGTTTGTTGGGTGAGAATGCCTACTTGGTAAAACAGCGGGAAGATGCATGGAAGGAGAACACAATGGCCGATATTATCAAAACGATGACTAATCTGGCCGATTTGGTCTATTTCTCTGCCCGTAAGTTAAGTTCATCCCGCGGGGGTGGTATATGTACCAATCGTCGTGAGATCTATAATAAAATGGAGGCGTTGGTCCCATTGTATGAAGGATTTTTGACCTATGGTGGTATCTCTGTCCGTGAAATTGAGGCGATGGCCGTTGGTCTGTACGAAACCCTCGATGAGACGATGATCAGTCAAAGTCCCTCTTTTATTAAATACTTTGTTGAAACATTGGATGCGCAGGGAATTCCGGTGGTTACTCCATCCGGTGTGTTGGGCTGCCACGTGGATGCGAAGAGTTTTTGTGCTCATATTCCACAAAACGAATATCCGGCAGGTGCTTTAGCTGCTGCATTCTATTTGATCTCTGGCGTTCGAGGAATGGAAAGAGGAACTATTTCGAGCGTGCGTGACGAGAATGGAGTTGAAATTTTGGCTGATGTTGAGTTACTTCGTTTGGCCGTACCTCGCCGCGTGTTTACACTTTCGCAAATCAATTATGCGATCGATCGTCTGCTTTGGCTGTACGATAACCGAGAGCTGATTGGAGGTCTTCGTTTTGTGTATGAACCGCCGGTACTACGTTTCTTTATGGGTGGACTTGAGCCTACTTCAGACTGGCCGGAACGACTGATGGCGAAATTTAGACGCGACTTTAAAGGATCGCTTTAAAGATATAGATTAGAACAGTTCCCGATTAATTGGGATACCATATTTGTTTTTGAGAGAGGTATTTTGCCTGTAAAGGTATTATACCTCTTTTTTTTGACACGGATTATCGGATTGAAAGGTATTCCAAGGGTGTTTTGCCTGTAAAGTCTTTGAACTTTTTCAAGAAGTGATTGTAGTCATAATATCCGTTAGCGATGGCTACAGTCGTTAAATCTAACGGATTGTCATATAAGCATACGTAAGCGGATGCAAATCGTTGTAACTGGATATATTCTTTGGGTGTTATCCCTACATGGGCAGAGAAGTTTCGTTCCAACCATTTGTAGTTTACTCCGATCTGTTTGACCAAATTACTTACTGAAATCTGTCCTTTTTCTTCATGAATAATCCGAATCGCCCAATCAATCAACCCTTTGTTTGTATCTTGAGGAGCAATCTTTTCAATAAAAGACTCGATACATTGAATTTTTTGTTCGATGGTCTTTTGGGCGAAGAATTGATTTAAGAATAGGCCGTCAACATCGATTATTGATAAATCGACGATGCTTCTATTTTGAAAGAAACGGGAGTCTAATCCGAACAATTGGTGAAATGAATGGGGGTGAAAGCGCACAACCAACAAGTAATCCATATTGCTCATGTAGTTTACATACACATTCTTGATCACACCTCCATCAACCCATCCCGATGTAAGAGACGAGATGTCTCCGTCATTGTTGATACTGACACAATCCTTTTCATTTGGAAAAAAGAGAAGAGTGGGATATCCGTCATTGAAAATCCAGTGCTCGCTTGTCTGTTCAATCGTATTGAATTGATAGATTCCTTCAAGATATCTCGCACAGCTATTGGAGGGGGTTATTTTTATCCAAGATTCTCTCTCCGAGTAATTGGCCCCCTTTTGTTGAATGATAGTTTTCAGAAAATTCATCGGCATAGGCCACAAAGGTACTTATTATATTTATTCTAAGTACCGATGATATGTCTAATTCCTACTATGAGCACTCTTTGGCACTCTCTATTTTTGCACAAAAAAGCGATGATAATACGTACTGAGACTGAATTGGGAGCTATTCGTAGGATTAGTTCGATTGTTGCCACTACACTGCAACGAATGAAAGAGTATGCGAAACCCGGCATGACAACCAAAGAGCTGGATGAGTTTGGAGGAATGATTCTTCGACACTATGGAGCCAATTCGGCACCATTCGTAACCTATAAATTTCCGGGATGGACCTGTATCAGTGTAAACAATGAAATGGCACATGGCATACCTTCCCCGTACAAAATTTTAAACAAAGGGGATTTGGTAAACATTGATGTGTCGGCCGAACTGAATGGATACTTCTCTGATAATGGATACTCGTATGTATTGGAAGAAGATATTAATCACAATCAGAAGTTGGTTGATGTATCGATTGAGGCGTTGACTAACGCGATTTCAATTATAAAAGGAGGAGTGAAAGTGTCTGAAGTTGGACGAATAATTGAGAAAACAGCCCGGGAGAATGGATATAAAGTAATCCGAAATTTGGGTGGTCATGGAGTTGGTAAAAAACTCCACGAGTCACCTGATTGTATATTGAATTATTATGATAGGCGAGACAACCGACTTTTTAAAATGAATAGTGTTGTCGCGATCGAGACATTCATATCAACCCATTCAACGGTAGTTGATACATGTAAAAACGGATGGACATTGGTAGGAAACAAAGGCGGATATTGCGCCCAACATGAACATACTATTTTAGTGACGGATGATAAGCCAATTATACTAACTGGATCAAACCATGTTTTACCCTTTCATACTCCCGATTTGACTGTTTAAAAAATATGAGCATACGTTTTATGTAAAAGGAGCGGTCGTTTGCAGTAAAAGGAATATACGTCTTGAGCAAAACGTATGCTCCTTTTTGTGGTGATCTATTTTAGTGTTTTGAGACGGACATTTTAGTTCATGAGTAATAATGTGGTACTTTCTACCGATCGAACAAACGCCCCACTTTCAGTGGTAGCATTCTATCCATGAAAGAGAGCTGTAGCTCCGTATAACTATGTTCGATGATCTCAATATTCGGATTAAAAGAGAATCTGTTTGTTATAGACTTCCTAAATAGGGGAATTTCATGTACTTTTGTACAATAAATTGCCTATATATGATTTCTAAAATTATTCTGCCGGAGAACGTAAATAAAGTAGAGAGACTACTCGATAAATACGATAATATTGTTATTGTGACCCACACATCGCCTGATGGGGACGCTATAGGATCTTCACTTGGTTTGTATCACTTGTTGATGGATATCGATAAGGATGTCAGAGTAGTGGTTAATAATCAGATTCCGGCTAATCTCATGTGGATGAAGGGTGCAAAAGATATTATTATCAACCAAGATACGCCCGACTATGCGGCGGAAGTGATTGCAGGTGCTGAGTTGATTTTTTGTCTTGACTTCAACACTCCCCGACGAATGGGAGAACAGGTGGAGTCGTACGTAATGGAATCGTCTGCCAAAAGTGTGTTGATCGATCATCATCCTTCACCTCAACATTTTACAGATGTGGTTATCTCGCATCCAGAGATTTCATCTACTTCCGAATTGGTATTTCGTCTGATTTGCAGAATGGAGTACTACGATCGGATCTCTTTTGAGGGAGCCGAGGCCTTGTACACCGGTATGATGACTGACACCGGTAATTTCTCCTACAATTCGAATAATTCTGAGATTTATTACATCATTGCCGAATTGTTGCGAAAAGAAATTGATAAAGATCTAATCTATTCGAGAGTAAACGGTTCGCACAGAGAGGAGCGCATTCGTTTATTGGGATATGTGTTGTGCGAGAAAATGAAAACCTACAAATCGCACTCCGCGTCACTGATTACACTTACTTACGAAGAGATGACGAGGTTTGATCATAAGCCCGGAGAAACGGATGGGTTTGTGAATATTCCTCTGGATATAGAAGGAATTACCTTCTCCGCTTTCTTTCGTGAAGAAAACAATCGAATTAAGGTGTCTCTTCGCTCCAAAGGCGATTTGGATGTGAATGTGATATGTCGAGAATATTTTAATGGGGGAGGACATCGAAACGCCGCGGGGGGAGAATTGTTTTGTTCGATGGACGAAGCCGTAGCTCTCTTCGAAAAGGTTATTGCTTCACTCCGGTGATCTGATTGTTATATTATATAAAACGGAGTGGTTAAGTGACCTTTTTTCGTCCCATAATCACTTCATTGAACCATAACTTGCAAGTAAATTTAATGTGTGAACTATAATTAGATTTTGGTTACGTAAGTTTCAAATAATTCGATCTATCTTTGCGCTACAAAAATCTAAAGTAAATTTTTTAAGGTATGAAATATTTATTGGGAGTTGTGTCCCTGTTCTTGTTCGGACTTTCTCTGATTGTGTCGTGTAGTAGTTCAAAGACCTATGCCCAGATGCTTGAAGAGGAACAAGCGGCGATTCACAGTTATATTAATGATAATAATTTGAAAATTATCACTGAGATGCCTACTGACACGGTATTTGGTGAGAAAGAATTCATACGTTTCAGCAATGGACTCTATATGAATATTGTTTATCGCGGAAATCTGAGTTCTCGTCCGCAATACGATACTTCGAATATGATTGTACGATTCAAGGATGTAAAACTTCTTACCAATATGGAGGATTCAACCTATTTACACGGTAACTGGTTTGATAGATCTCCGTTTGAATTTTTATACGGATCATGTCCTCGTGCCGGATGGGATTATCCATTGCAATTTGTGGGAGATAGCGCTGTGGTGCGACTGATTGTTCCTTCTAAACTTGGTACTTCGGGAGAACAGAGTGCCGTATATCCATACTACTATGGATATGTACGTTTTATCATTGAAAAGCCTTAATTTATGAGTCTGATTAAATCAATCTCGGGAATCAGAGGAACCATCGGAGGACAATCGGGTGATGGACTGAGTCCCTTGGATATTGTGAAGTTTACGGCTGCCTATGCCTCATTGATTCGATCGACATCAACAAAAAAATCAAATAAGATTGTGGTTGGAAGAGACGCGCGCATTTCAGGTGAAATGGTGAATAGTCTTGTGGTTGGAACGTTGATGAGTATGGGATTTGATGTTGTTAATCTCGGATTGGCAACTACTCCAACTACTGAAATAGCGGTGGTTGGAGAAAATGCATGTGGAGGAATTATACTTACAGCAAGTCATAATCCGAAACAGTGGAATGCCTTGAAGTTGCTGAATGAAAATGGAGAGTTCTTAAACGCCGCGGAAGGGGAGCAGGTTTTGCAGATTGCTGCCGATGAATCTGTGACGTTTGCCGATGTGGATAGTTTAGGCACATTGATTAACAATGAAACCTACAATAGAAAACACATTGAGAGTGTGCTTGCCTTGCCGCTTGTTGATGTGGAGGCCATTCGATCGGCCGGATTTCGAGTAGCGATTGACTGTGTAAATTCTGTCGGAGGAGTGATTATTCCGATGTTGTTAGAGGAATTGGATGTTCAGTCGGTTGAAAAGCTGTATTGTGAACCCAACGGACAATTTCCTCACAATCCGGAACCTCTTCCTGAACATTTGACCGATATATCCGCCCTAATTAAAAAAGGAGGAGTGGACGTTGGCTTTGTAGTTGATCCGGATGTGGATCGACTGGCCGTTATTTCTGAGAATGGAGAAATGTTTGGTGAAGAATATACCTTGGTGGCAGTGGCTGATTACGTATTGAGCCATACACCGGGGAATACGGTTTCAAACCTCAGCTCTTCAAGAGCACTTCGCGACGTGACTCATTCATACGGACAAACCTATTGTGCGGCTGCTGTGGGCGAGGTGAATGTGGTGGCCAAGATGAAAGAGACAGGAGCTGTAATCGGTGGAGAAGGAAACGGAGGAGTAATCTATCCGGAAAGCCATTATGGTCGTGACGCCCTTGTGGGTATAGCCCTTTTTCTGACTCATTTGGCTAAAAGCGGTAAAAAGGTGAGTGAACTGCGAGCCGCTTACCCCCCTTATTTCATGGCAAAACAAAAAATTGAATTGACACCTTCAATTGACGTTGATGCGATTTTGATGAAAGTGAAGTCAAAATATGCGCAGTATGATGTGACGGATATTGATGGAGTTAAGATCGATTTCCCTGATTGTTGGGTTCATTTGAGAAAGTCCAATACCGAACCGATTATACGTATTTATTCCGAAGCACCTACCATGAAGGAGGCGGAAGCACTTGCAGCCACTATTCAGCAAGTGATCCGTGAAATGGCCGGATAAAAATTAATACGACAAACAAACACAACGTTAGGGAATTGAGTGCCTCCTTTGGGATACATTCATTTCACTAACGTTTTTTTATGTTAGGTTATCAACTACTTGTTTTGAAACAAGCATGTTATCAT
Organism: Bacteroidales bacterium; assembly: GCA_047972845.1. Taxonomy (GTDB): domain Bacteria; phylum Bacteroidota; class Bacteroidia; order Bacteroidales; family JBKEBB01; genus JBKEBB01. Next base: position 5,273 of record JBKEBB010000293.1, on the reverse strand, counting down.
CCGTTTAATTCTCCCAAGAGGAATTATTGGTAGAGATTATCATGAAGGTTTCATGCTTCCTTAACTAACGAATAATTAATCATATGAATAAACTCATTCATTTCATCTCATCGCCTGTTACCACATTGATATTGTTGTTGCTCTACGCGATCGGACTAGGTGCGGCTACATTCATTGAGAAATACACATCGCCTCAAATGGCTCGTTTCTTTGTCTATAATTCAGCTCCTTTTTTTCTGTTACAACTATTGCTTTGCTTTAATTTTATTGGATTGATATGGCAGTATGACTACTACAAACAGCGGAAGTGGTCGATGATCGTATTCCATGTGGCATTCATAGTTATCCTTTTCGGTGCTATGATATCTTATCTGTTTGGGGAGGAGGGAATGATGCATATTAGAGAGGGGGAAACAGCCGAATCGATGGTGGTAAATCAACGATTTGAGAAGAAAGTTCCGTTTAAGGTCACTTTGAAGGAGTTTCGTATGGTGCGTTATCCGGGATCGAACAGTCCATCGTCGTTTGAGAGTGATTTGATTATCGAATATCAAAATAAACAGACTGAGCAGATGATATATATGAACAATGTAGTGACTGTGGGTCCGTATAGACTATATCAGTCGTCGTTTGACCGAGATGAAAAGGGTACTGTTCTTTCCGTCTCAAACGATCCGGCGGGTATGTATGTCACCTATTTCGGATATGCATTGTTGGTAGTAGCAATGATTCTTACGCTCTTTTCAAAGAACTCACGTTTCCAGCAATTGAATCGGAGATTGAAGGAGATAACGTCTCAATCAAAGACCTTTTTATTGGCTTGCATGTTGATGATTCCGTTTTCAACATGGTCTGCTACTCCCTATGATCCGTTAACCAAGGCTGAACTTTCGGGTATAGTACCATCCACCTCTCATGCGGATAAGTTTGGTAGAATCATGGTGCAAAATCCGAAAGGAAGAATCGAACCGATGGATACCTATTCGGATGAGTTACTTAGAAAGATATATAGAAAAACCTCTTATGAAGGTTTTACTTCCAATCAAATACTAATAGCGATATTGTCTAACCCGACAGAAATGAGTCGGCTTCCGTTTATATATGTTGATAACAGTGCCATCGCGGAACGGTTTGTGACTAAAGGAAATTATTTGAGCTATAACAACCTCTTTGATGCTCGGGGCGACTATCTGCTAACGAAAGAACTACAACATATCTATGGAAAGGAGTTAAATAATCGGACTCAGAGCGATAAAGCCATTTTGAAGATTGATGAAAAGATCAATATTTTGTATGCGTTGTTTCATCACTCCATGGTTCCGCTTTTCCCCTTAGAGGGGAGTAGTAACCATAAGTGGATATCACCGGGTGATGATCTCAGCCAGTTTGCAGGGAAGGATTCATTGATGGTGAGTAAGATTATTCCCTGGTATGTGGAAGAGGTTCGACGCTCTTTGCAATCAGGAGATTGGAAAACTCCGAATGAGATACTGGGAATGATCTCGGTATATCAGAATGCTCGATCTCCTTTGGTGAAAGAGGTATCTGAACGGGTTGATAGAGAACTGATGTATAATCGGATTTCAGTATTTAAGTGGTGTTTCCGCCTCTTCCTGACATTTGGATTGAGCCTATTAATCCTTCAATTGATCGGACTTGTTTCAAATTTTCGCTGGATGAAGGTAGCACGGTTGGCTTTTGTCGGATTAATAATAGCAACATTTATTTTTCAAACGTTTGGATTGGGACTTCGTTGGAGTGTGTCAGGACATGCCCCTTGGGCCAATGCATACGAGTCAATGGTGTTTGTGTCGTGGAGTGCGGTCTTTGCGGGTTTATTCTTTGTTCGTCGCTCTCCGTTCGCATTTGCCATTTCGACTATGTTGGCCGGATTTATCTTGCTTGTAACGGAACTGAACTTCATGGATCCCGAGATTACTCCTTTGGTGCCGGTACTTAAATCGTATTGGTTAATGATTCATGTGGCTGTTATCATGTCGGGATATGGATTCTTCGGAGTAGGGGCTTTCATAGGTATTCTCAATTTCCTGTTGATGTGTATGCAGACAAAGGGAAACCGACAACGAATCGATCAAAAGATTGCCGAGTTGACTATCGTGAATGAAATGTCGTTGATAGTAGGGTTGATATTGATGACTGCCGGAACCTTCTTTGGAGCAGTATGGGCCAACGAAAGCTGGGGAAGATATTGGGGATGGGACCCGAAAGAGACGTGGGCGCTTGTCACCATGATAGTTTACGCGTTGGTATTGCATGCCCGTTTTGTGCCGTCGTTACGAGGTGTGGTTACGTTTAATTTGATGTCCGTCGTGGCTCTTTCGTCGGTGTTGATGACCTATTTCGGAGTAAACTACTACTTGAGTGGATTGCACTCATACGGTCGTGCGGAACCACTTCCAATGCAGATTATATCCTACTGTGGAATGGTAATTTGTTTACTTGTTGTAACTGCAGTATGGAGAAGACGTAAATTAAGAAGAGAGAACTAAAGCTCTCTCTTCTTAGATCCGCTGATTCATTTATCTCTTACTTGATCTTTATCCATGTCAATCGTTTCCACACTCCCTCAAGTGGGCCATGTGTGTGTCTTGTAAACCACCATCGACAAAATTCGGATTGGAACCAGAATATTAATAAACCTGTCATAGCAGAAAAAGTAGTACCAAAGAGTTTCCACAATCCGAATCCGGCTTCAAAATAGATCCAGAAACCAATGAATGATTGTGTGATATAGTTGGTGAGACTCATCCGTCCGTAGGGTGCGAGGTAAGAAAGAACTGATTCTCCGCGTTTGGTATGATACAGAAGAATAAACGAGGAGACAATCAGTGCCATTGTTCCAAGATTCTTCCACATATTAATCAGCGTATTCAGTTGTTTGAACCAATTCTCATCGGTAGTAGGGAGAGTATATTTAAAATTGTCGAAGGCTATAAATGCTGCCACATAGACAATAGAGAATAGAAGAATTCGTTTCCAGAAACGGATGTTTGAATCTGAATAGGAGAATTTATTGTTCTTTCCTAACAAAAATCCCATTGTGAATAGTCCGAGTATCTGGCTGAAACGTCCCACTTGAAGTGTCCAAGTGACACAGTAGGCAACTCCATCAGTCCAATTGGCTTTGAAGGTATCAATAATGTTTCCTGATTTTAAGACCTCGGTAAGTGGCGCGTAAAAAGAACGGTACCACCATGTCTGAACATATTCCGGATTGTACAGAGAGTATATTACTTTTGCGAGTTCGATCGGCTGCAATAGGAAGATAACCATCGCGATCAATAATGGTCTATTTCCCCACCGCCTCATCGGAATTAGGAAGATTCCCAGTACCGCATATATCATCAACACATCACCGGGAAAGAATGTAGCATTGATCCATCCGAATGCGAACAAGATTACCATTCGCCAAGCAAAGCGTCCCGCGAAGTCTCCTCCACGTTTTACCTGATTGCTGTATTGAATCCAGTAGCTGAATCCAAATAGCAATGCAAACATGGCATAGGCTTTTCCAGCGAATAGCCAGTCAAAACTATCCCATACTATCTTGTCGATATCTGTCAAGCTTGGGTAAAAACGTGGGAAGAAATATAAACCATTATGCTCAAGGTTATGAATCATCAATATACCGAATACTGCCAATCCCCTCAGAGCGTCAACTACTTCGATTCGATTTGTTTTCATTGTATTAGTTGTAGCTATATCTGTTTCGACAATCCCGAATTAGCGGGATTGTCTGTCGTATGTATTGTCCATCCAAAGTTCGAGAACGCCTCCTTTATTATACTGCGACTGACGAAGAGTAAAACCATCCAACAGTTTTCCGTTTAGTGTGGCACGTTGAATGTAACAGTTCTCGTCGGAGTTATTGTGTGTGATAATAGTGAAGGTATTTCCGTTGTAATATGGTTTGGGCAGTTGTATGGTTATTTTATCAAACACAGGAGAGGTGATGTCAAGAGTTGGATCAATATCACACGTTCCTTTCACAGCAAACAGTCCCATTGACATAAGTGCGCTGACTCCTCCCATTTGTCCTTGATCTTCGTCGTGCCCACCGTAACCTCTATCAGGAGTAATAGCTCCATACGCCTGTTCGTTGACACGTCTGACCCAGTATTGTGTGAGATATGGATTGCCCGCATGAGAAAAGACATGCGCGTTTGAACAGCCCGGTTGATTAGCATAACTCACATAACCATCCGAATATCCAAATACGAAATCTTGATCTCTGGACATTTCGAATGCATAGTTAAGTTTAGCACATAACGAGTCATTGCCTCCCATCAATTCAGCGAGTCTTTCTATTCCGTGCGAAACCGACCAAGTAGCTTGCCAAGCGTTCGCTTCCACCCATCCTCTTCCGTTTAAGGGATTATTATGCAGCCACGTTTCTTTGTCTGTTTTTGGCATGAGCAGCTTTAATTCCGGATTGTAAAGAGATTCCCACCCTTTGGAACGTTTCAGGTAATAGGCAGCCTCTTTCTTTTTCCCTATTTTGAGTGCCATTTGCGATAGTGCCCAATCTTGGAATGAAGCCTCTAATGTTTGACCTGCATCGTTGGGGTAGTGTCCGAATTTCTCATAGTGAGCGATTTGCTCTTTGCTTCCGATCATTCCACCTCCTTTGTGATTTCTAACCATTGCATTGAATGCGACTTTTGGATCAACTTTTGTGAGCATTCCTTTTTGATACGCCGCAGTGATAAGATTAGTGGCAGGACAGGTAGTCATGATATATGAATACCCTCCCACAACCGGTCCTCGAGGGAGTAATCCTCCGTTTTCGGTGTACTGAACGAGTGACGCGGCCATATCGTCCAATACTTCAGGGTAGGCGAGTCCCCACAATACATTTACGTTCCACTGAGTGAGCCAGAATGCATCGGAGTTGTACATATGATGCGTTTGCTTTCCGTTCGCATCTTTTGGTAAGGTGCGAACCATCAGTTTTGCTCCAATTGTTCGGCTTCCTTGTCTTACACCTCCCGTTGTATAATCGGGATAATCACCAGAAACATCGTCTATCTTGTGTCTTCCTAACAACACGTGCCAAAGGTCTGTATAGAATTTAACCTGTTGCGCGTCGCTTCCACCTTTCACATCGATTCGTCCCAGCATATCGTTCCATTCCTGACGAGATTCAGCACATACGCGATCAAAGTCCCAATGATTGCAATCGCTATCCATATTCTTACGCGCGTTGTCAATGCTTGTGTACGAAACAGCCACTTTAACAAGTCGCTGTTCTC
>JBKEBB010000227.1:0-13068 GCA_047972845.1 Bacteroidales bacterium | reverse complement strand
CTCCAACAGAATACCAAACTTATCTTTCCACGTAAACAGGGAGGTGAGCAATCCAGAAACGGGATCGGATGGTAGAGCATGCAATCGACCTTTCTTGAAGATCAATCGCCGCTTTGATTTTCGACATGCGATTTCCGCTTCGCATGCTTCAATCTGGTGAAACAGTTCGATGATTTCGCTGTTATTCAGTACTCCGGTGTTGGGACCTGTTTCAAACACAAACTCCTTTTCACGTCGGGTGCGAATTTGTCCGCCCACTCTGTTCTCACGCTCAACGATGGCTACTCGTTTTCCGGCGCGAGCCAGTTGAAAGGCCGTTGTGAGTCCGGTCAATCCGGCTCCAACCACTATCACATCGTAATGATCTTCTTCTGTGTTGGCCATAATCTAAATCGGTTTTGAGAAGCGTTGCGAGATATCATTGTTCAAAAGAGGGTCAAAGAGTGCCGCGATATTGCGGATGAACTGTTTTCCTTCGGCAGTGGCCGCTATTCTTTCCGTAGTGACCGTAATAAGTCCGTCCCCCTCCATCTCTTTGAGTCGCTCATGGGGAATATGGATCCATGAGTGGATCTGTTCCGTGGTGGTATTGTATTTCGATGCCAATTCGGCCCATAGGAGCGATTCGTTGCACATGAGCAACTCAATCAAATCACGGGTAACCTGTTGTTCGAACGTCAGCTCATAGCCTTTCTCCACAGCGGAGACTCCTTGCTCTATATGTTTGATGTATTTGTCTACACTCTTTGTGTTCTGGGCATAGGCACCCGAGAGCTGCGTGATTGCCGAAACTCCGAAGGCATACACCTGTCCCGTTGTTTTGCGTGTGCAGTATCCCTGAAAATTACGGTGGAGCGATTTCTCCAAAAACGAGGTGTAGAGCGTGTCGGTCGGTTTGACAAAGTGATCCATTCCAATGGCACAATAGCCACCCTCTTTCATGATCTGACGTATGGTGGAAAACATCGCCTGTTTTTCCTCCTGCGCGGGAAGTCCTTTCTCTTCCAGAATCTTCATCGATGGGTTCACCCATGGCACATGGGCATACGAGAAGGTAACCACCCGGTCGGGCGATAGCTCAACCACCCGTCGCATGTTCTCTTCAAACATGGAGGCTGTTTGACGCGGAAGTCCGTAGATAAAGTCCAGATTAATGGCGATGGAGTGGTCTCTGAGCTGCTCCATAATCGTTTCCACCGGAAGAAGCGATGCTTTGCGGTTCACGCTTTTCAACACCTCCTCGTTAAAATCCTGAATTCCGATACTTACCCTGTTGAATCCCGCTTCGATGATTCCCATCCAACCATCCCGGTCTAAGTAGCCGGGGTGACATTCGATGGCAATTTCAATATTATCCGTCGCTTCAAACGTGGTAAGGATGGATTGATTGATCTCTTTCAGTACCTTTCCCGGCAGAATGGACGGTGTTCCTCCTCCATAATGGATTTGCGACACCTTTCTTTTTTTGTCGATCAGGCGGAAGGTCTGTTTTATCTCCTCCTTTAGGGCTTCAATGTAGGCATCCACTCCCTCTTTTTTTTGCATGATCTGCGAGTTGCATCCGCAGTAGTGACACAACCGAGGGCAGAAAGGGAAATGTATATAGACGCTGATATTTTCAGGCCGCGAATGGTTTGATTCAACTATCGCCCGAACATATTCATCGTGAGAAAATCCGGAATGAAAGAAGTTGGCCGGAGGGTAGCTCGTGTAACGCGGTACCGGAACATTGTATTTGGCAACTATCTCTTTATCCATGACTCTCTTTTTTGGGAAAAACTACCAGTACGTATATCAGTGTGATGAATGATAATACAACACCTAACAAAAAGAGTTTGTTGTAGCCAAATGATTCCGCGAATTTTCCACTTCCGATGGCTACCAGCATGCTGCTGAAGTGCGAGATAACGGTTTGCATAGTGAAATCCGTTCCCTCACGGCCTTCCCTGACTCTATCCATCGAGGTGGTATATACTCCTACTGCCGACATTCCGTAGCTGCCCCATATTAGAGCAATCCCAATATAAAGTTGCCATGTGGTGATCGTTCCAAGCGAAATGAGGAAAAAGTAGATAGCTGAAAGTAGCACCATCGATGCGAAAAAGATCCGGGATTTGCTTCTTCCAATTCGTTTAATCAATCGTCCTCCGCCAAAGGAGCAACAAAAGCCGATGGAGGTTCCTACAATTCCCGACATGAATCCGATCTCTTGAATAGTATATCCCATATCCACCATCAAGGGGCGAAGCATGGAGAGTGTTCCAATCAATCCCGAATAGACCAACACCAAAAAGCCGATCTGCGGATAGATGCTCTTTTGCGCGAAGAAGTGTATAAAATCGAGTCGTTTTGCCCGAACCAGTTTTTCTTTCGGAATATCATTTTTTTTGAGAGCGGCCAACGGAATAAGAGCCAATAATACAAACAGGGAGAGCATAGGCAAGATGGAGTTCCACCCGAATTGTTTATAGAGCAAAAGCAAGATTCCGCTTCCCACCATGGTGCCTGCGAAATTGCCCATGGATTGCATACTGTTCACCATGCTTTTGTTTGTGTGGCTTACGCTTCGTGCCGCCAGCGCGTCGGTGGCGATGTCTTGTGTGGCGGAGGCGAAGAAGGAGGCCAAAATGAGTATGGCGATAATAAACATGTCGGTTTGGATGTCCAACAGTGAAACCATAAGAATCAATATGGCGTAGCACAATTCAGACCCGATGATCCATTGCTTGTAGCTTTTCAGCGAAGAGGAGTATCTATCCACCACGGGCGACCAGAGAAACTTTATCAACCAGGGTACCTTTATCAGCTGCAACAGCCCGATGGTGGTGAGCGAAAACTCTTGTTGTCTCATCAATACCGGAATAACCGTACTGAAAAAGCTCATCGGAATCGATTGGGCGATATAGAGAGTGAAGAACGCGGATAGTTTGATATTCTCGTGTCGGTTCATTGTGTTGCGTCTGTTGAAGTTTAGAAAGTGTAGGAGAGGTCTATTCCGAATGTCATTGGACGTCCCTTTTGAACGAAAGAGCTTCCCAACGCCTCGAAATAGAAGGCGGTGTAGTCTGTGTTGAATATGTTTTTCGCCCACAGAGCGGTGGTAAACTGTTGCATCTGAAACGTGGCTCGTGCTCCTACGGTGCTGTAATATCCCTGTTTCATCGAATTCTTATCGTTCCAGTAGAGTTCGCGCACGCCGTTGTAGTTGAGCGAAAGCAGAATGCGGTTGAACATTGAGCGATCATTGGGGCGGATGGTGTAGTTAAGATTCGCTCCCACCGTGTTGCGGGGTACATAAGGAAGAAATTTGCCTGAAAGATTTTCTTTTCCATTAATATACTCCTTGAAGGTGGCGTGCGTGTAGCCATAGCTGGCTTGCAGCTGCAAGTCTTCTATCACGCGCCAATTAACGGTCAGTTCCGCTCCTTTACTGATCGATTTTCCGGCATTGCGCAGCAATGATCCGGTTCCGGTGGAAAGAGGTTGATACACCTGTTGATTCAGCCAGTCGATGTAGAAAAGAGCTGCTTCGGTGGTCAATTTACCATCCGCGAACGAGAGTTTGGCGCCTATTTCGTAATTCCAGCTGTGTTCCGGATCAAAACTTTTTTCTTCATCGGTGACAAACGAGGTGTTGAATCCTCCCGCTTTGTATCCTTTGGTGACGGTGGCATATACCGTTTTCGAAGGGGTTATCGCATATTGCAGCGATACTTTGGGCGATACCTGAGAAAAACGGAGGTCGTGACTGAAATTGGCATCGGTCAACTCCACTTTTCCCGCGGAAGTTTCTCTAAAACTTCTGAAATGCATGGTGGAATACTCTTTATCGTATCGCAATCCGGCAGTGAAGGTTAGTCCCTCCACGAATAGATCGTTGATGGAGCCTTGACCAAAGAATGAATAGCCGTAAGAGGGAGAATCGTAGTGTTTGTCCGTTGTAAATTGTTGCTTATAATATTTCATCTCCACCTGTTTAACCAGACTTTGATAGAAGCCGAAAACTCCCGCCGTCCAAGCAAATCGACCTTTTCGAGCGTTTTTAATCTCGAATTCCTGCGAGAGCATGTGCTGTTTCTCAAACTGATTGATATAGTAGAGACTTTGGGGCGAGAAGTCTTGATCAATTCCCTGATGTCCGTCGTAGAACTGATGGGCTGTTCGCGAAGTGAGAAGAATCTTCTCGTTGTGATAGTTGGCAAACAGTCCGTTGGAGTTGAGGGTACGTTTAAAGAAGCTGGGGTCGTTGTAATCCACGTGTGTGGGCAGTTTAGTGAGTGTATCGACCTTCATGTAGGGATAGCCCGATTGATCGGATAGTTCAAGAGAGGTCACCAGACTGACATCCCATTTTTCCTTCTTGTAGCGTAGTCGTGCCCTTCCGCTTCCGGATTTGATGGCGTCTGCTTTGGAGTCTGTGGTGACGTTGTAGAAATAGCCATCGTTGGAATTAAAGCTACCGCTGATCGAATAACCCCAATGTTCGTTGATCTTGCCGTAATGGGAGACGGTGCCTGTGAATTTGCTGTAGTTGCCGGTGTTGAGGTAGAGGTGGGTGCCTTCGTAACTCAGTGGCGCGAACGTGGTGATGTTGATTATCCCTCCCATCGTATTTCGTCCGTAGAGTGTTCCTTGTGGGCCGCGAAGTACTTCGATCTGGGCTATCTCCATCAAGTCGAAATCGAAAGCCGATTTCTCAAAATAGGGAATCCCATCGACGTAGAGTCCCACCGAAGGTGAATTGATGCGGGAACCGATTCCTCGGATATAGACGGGCGAGGTGAGCTTGGTGCCGTAGTCGGGGAAGAAGAGATTGGGAACAATCAAACTGACATCTTTCAGGCTGAAGACGTTTTGCTGTTTCAGTTCGTAACTTTTCAGCGATGTACCGGAGATAGGCAGGCTTTTTGTGGCCCCCTGCTCTTTGTTTCCAATCACTACTACCTCCTCAAGTTCACGATGATTTTGAGTCGTGTCGGTTTTTGAATAGGGCGAAAACGATACTCCTTGAGAGAAGGAGGGGATACAAATAAGAATGAAAAGGAGACTTATATAGTATTTCATCGTGGAAGCTCAACGGATTAATTGAGTCGAAAGGGAGGCCGAAGAAGTGCAAGCGGCTTAACGCCTTGGGTGCCCGATTGCACGGGGAGCAGAGGCCCTTTTACTGTTTCTGCCGACAGCCGTTTCTTTCGAGTTCTAAGTTATTGAGAATAAGTTCTAATGGCTATGTCTCAGTCTGACTGCCGGATTATATGCATTATAATGAAAGTCAGAAATTTGGTGCGAATATACCATTTTTTTCGCTAAGATCAATAATTGTACTCGTTGAATACGATTGGAGGTCTATATTGGGTCCTGATTGTTTGAGGATTATCTTTTCATCAGCGAGCTGTCAGGAGGCTCTATCGTTTCTACTTTCAGACATCCATTTCGGTTAATAAAAAAGGAATATACCTTTTGAGTAAAACGTATATACGTCTTATGCGAAAGGTATATTCCTTTTTAGTAAACCGAATGCTCCTTTTTTTGATGATGAGCAGAGGCGTTCGTATTTGGGGAATAAGTCAGCGAGTATTTCTATCCTATCACCACGGATCGTGGTAGCTCTTCGGACACGTGGATGAATTGTTGCCAATGAATCGGGCGGGGAGCTTCGATTACAGGAGGGGCGCCCAACACGTCTGTATTGAACAGGATGCGCTCGGCATGAAGAAATAGCGGATTAATATTCAACTCTTCGGCAAACAGCCGGTTGTTGTGGCGGCACCCATGCACCCGATCGTTGATGATATAGTGGCGAAGGTGACCCAAGTGCTGTCTGATCTGATGCCAACGACCGCTATGAAGGATCGCCTCCACTTCGGTAAAACGAGCCGATGGATAGGGGCCTACCGGCTTATTCAGGATAAAATAGCGTGTAGCAACGAATTGGGTGCGTGCCTCTACCTTTTTCCTCTTCTCGGTAAACACCGGATAGTCGAGATCTACGTCGTCGATCATCCATCCCCTCACCAAAGCCACGTATTGCTTACGGGTCTCCTCTCCGGCAAGTGCCGCGTGCAGCTCTCGTGCCGCCGTGGAATGGCACGCGAACAACAATACTCCCGAAGTAGGACGATCGAGCCGATGTACGGGATACAGTTTCTTACCCACCAGCTTCGAGGTTTGTTGCAGAGCAAACTCTTCCGCCTCGGTGGCGATAGATGAGCGATGCACCAACAATCCGTTGGGCTTGTTGATAGCCACAAAATGGTCGTTTTGAAAAAGAATATCCGCGGGAGTCATCGGATGGAGTCGGCTACAGCCTGTTCCGTTTTGGCGGGTTCGGCAGGACGATGTGTTCGCCACAACTCGATGGAGTCGATAATGATAGCGGTCTGAAGTGAATCGGGATGATTCAAACGGTAGAATCCGAATAGATAACTCATGGATCGCTTGGGGTCGCTCTCCAGCTCAACACGATTTACCTCTCCGAATCGGATGGGTTGAGTGATGATGGTGGGATCGCCGGAAGAATAGGCAACACCCATGGAGATGGAGTGTGTGGTGTCTCCCTTGATTCCGCCTGCCAAGAGAGGTTTGAACTGAAATTGGAAGCGGTCGCCGGGTTGATACGAAGCATCGGACTGAAACTTGAAATAAGAGAATCGTTTCGGTTCATACGATTGGATAATCAACCGCGTAGGCTGATTCCAAATATTCACGGTGTCACCCACAGGAGCCGATAAGAGTTTCAACTGCTGGGCGATAGACTGTTTAACCGAATCTTCGTCGGCAGTGAATCGTTCAACCAAACGTGAATAAATGGGGAAGAGTAACTCCATGTGATAACCATACCACTCCATGGCCGAATCGTAGAGATCGTTGCTCACACCGTGGTTTCGGAGAACATAGGCCAATGCGGACTTTTTGAACTCATCGAGGGCATAAGGTCCCATCTCGGAAGTGGCCAAGGCATCCGCTTTATGGACATCGTAGAGAATATTTTCGAGTTGTTCCACCGGAATGGGCGGCACCTCCTTTTTCTTGCAGGCAAAAGTCAGCAAAACAAGGGTTAACAACAGGAATATACTCTTGCTACTCATTGACTTTGTTTGTTTTGGGAGAGGGAGCATGTCCCATAATGATTTCGCGATAGAAAATAATCATCAAGAAGACACCCACCGATATGGCTGAATCGGCAATATTAAAGATGGGGCGGAAGAAAACGAAATTCTCGCCACCCCAGATAGGCAACCAGCTGGGAAGCGTGGTGTCGATCAGCGGAAAATAGAACATATCTACCACTTTTCCGTGAAACAAGGTTTCGTAACCACCATTGGGAGGAAACAGCGTTGCCACCTGTCCGTAGCTATGATTGAAGATCACTCCGTAGAAGACACTGTCGATAATATTCCCGACGGCACCCGCCAAGATCATGGCGATACAAATGATAAAACCGGTGGAGTGAAGTTGTTCGCGAATCAATTTGATGAGGTAGTAGGTGATAAATCCTACCGCGATAATACGGAAAAGAGTCAGATAAATCTTATCAAACAACTCCATGCCGAACGCCATTCCATTGTTCTCCGTGAAGTAGATGATAAACCATTTGGTAATCTCATAGTAATCGCCCAACTGCATGTGAGTCTTAACCCAAATCTTCAGAAGTTGATCGGCTACAAGTAGGAAAAGAATAACGGCGATGGAAACAATGGCCTGTTTTTTCATTCGTTTTATGTATAAAATCAGAATTGAGGACCGTTCATCACAATCCTCAATCCGTATGAATTACAGAGAGCAGGGAAAGAGGCGGACTCTTCTCGATCTCGATTTATTAACGCTGTTGCTCTTTGGCTTCGATGCTCAATGTAGCATGAGGCACCGCGCGCAAACGCTCTTTGGGAATCAGTTTGCCGGTTTCGCGACAAACCCCGTAAGTCTTGTTCTCAATACGGATAAGGGCTGCTTGAAGATGTTGGATAAACTTCATCTGACGCTGAGCCAAACGTCCCGCCTCCTCCTTTGAGTGTGTGGCAGCTCCCTCTTCAAGTACCTTGAAAGTAGGCGACGTATCGGTAATGTCGTTACCGTCAGTGTTGTTCAATGCGCCACGAAGCAGATCGTAGTCACTCTGCGCCTTCTCAAGTTTCTCAAGAATGATCGCTTTGAATTCCTCGAGCTCTTCGTCCGAATATCTGGTTTTTTCTGACATAGTAGTAGCTGTTAATGGGTTAAACAGAATGTTTGGTTACCACAAAAGTAGCAAAATTTCATCACCATACAAACTGTGCGTTTTTTTTGCCGGGGGAAACCCTCTCCTCAACATAAAAACTTGTTAGTAAATATCTATTATTCTATCTATTAAATTAAAATCTAACACTATAGACAAAAGCAATATTCTTACTTTTTCTTTATACGCGCCTTGACATTATATTCGTCAAAATCGAGTGTATGTTGATCGTCCGTGTCTGAAGAGGCAAAATGAATCTCATCGGCTTGCACCTGCTCGCAGATAAACTTCTTGTAGTCCTCAACAGCGTCCATCAGTTCGACAAACTCTTTGTCGGGTTGCAGATGTACCACAATACGGTCAGTTATTTCGAGTCCGCTTGTTTTGCGGATGTTCTGAATACGATTGATCAATTCACGGGCGGTTCCTTCTTTTTTCAACTCATCGGTCACCGTAATGTCGAGAGCAACAGTAAGGGCTCCTTCGTTGGCAACCAACCAACCGGGAATATCTTCTGATATGATCTCCACATCCGAAAGCAAAACCACAGCCTCTTGTCCTTCGATATCAAACGCGTATTGACCCTCTTTCTCGAAACGGGCAATCTGCTCTTGCTCCATGGCTCCGATCACAACGGCCAATTGCTTCATTATTTTTCCGTAACGGGGACCGAGTTTTTTGAAGTCGGGTTTGATACGTTTCACCAAAATTCCGGCTGTTCCTTCCACAAACTTCAGCTCCTTCACGTTCACCTCATTCAATATCAACATACTCACCGCCTCGATGCTCTTGCGTTGTCGGTCATCCGAAACGGGAACCATAATAGAGGTAAGCGGTTGACGCACCTTAATGTTCACCTTTTTGCGGAGTGCCAACACCATGGATGAAATGCGTTGAGCCAAATCCATCTCCTCTTCCAATACCTTGTCGATCACTTGATCGGTGCAAATAGGAAAATCGGCCAGATGGACAGAAACAGACTCCCCTTTGACTTGGGTAAGATCGGCATAGAGTTTGTCGGCGTAGAAGGGAGCGATAGGAGCCATCAGACGGGCCACTGTCTCCAGACAGGTGTATAGAGTTTGATAAGCGGCAATCTTATCTTGGTTGTACTCTCCTCCCCAGAAACGCTTCCGGTTGAGACGAACATACCAGTTGCTCAAGTTATCGTTGACGAAGTCGGCGATGAGACGTCCGGCTTTAGTCGGTTCGTAGGTAGCATAATATTGATCCACCTCTTTGGTCAGCGTGTTCAACAGAGAGATGATCCAACGGTCTATCTCCTGACGTTTTTCCACAGGCACTTCGGGCTCCGCGTACACAAATCCGTCCACATTGGCATAAAGCGCGAAGAAGGAATAGGTGTTGTAAAGCGTTCCGAAGAACTTACGACGCACCTCGTCGATACCTTCCATATCAAACTTCAGGTTATCCCAAGGCGACGCGTTGGTGATCATATACCAACGAAGCGGGTCGGAGCCGTATTTTTCGATGGTACTGAACGGATCGACGGCGTTGCCAAGACGTTTACTCATCTTGTTCCCGTTCTTATCCAGTACCAAACCGTTTGATACAACGGCTTTGAACGACACGCTGTCGAACACCATCGTAGCGATGGCATGAAGTGTAAAGAACCATCCGCGGGTTTGATCCACCCCTTCGGCGATGAAGTCAGCGGGATAGATATCTTTCAATGATTCAGTCGCGAAAGGATAATGCACCTGAGCGTATGGCATAGCACCCGAGTCGAACCAAACGTCTATAAGGTCAGATTCGCGCTTCATGGGCTTACCCGAGGGTGACACCAACAGGATGTCGTCCACATAGGGACGGTGCAGGTCTATTTTATCGTAGTTGTCGGCGGTGTAAGTGCCGGGGGCAAATCCGGCAAACGGATTGGTCGTCATAACTCCTGCCTCTACCGCTTTTTCAATTTCATTGTATAGCTCTTCAACCGAACCGATACAGATCTCTTCCGTACCGTCCTCTGTACGCCAGATAGGTAGCGGGGTTCCCCAATAGCGACTACGGGAAAGGTTCCAATCTTGAAGGTTCTCCAACCACTTGCCGAAACGTCCGGCTCCGGTCGATTGAGGTTTCCAGTTGATCGTTTCGTTCAGTTCCATCATCCGTTCACGGCAGGCGGTTGTACGCACAAACCAGCTGTCAAGCGGATAATAAAGCACCGGTTTGTCGGTACGCCAGCAGTGGGGATAGTTGTGCACATGCTTCTCAATCTTGAATGCCAAGCCCTGTTGTTTCAACATCACACACAGATCCACATCCAACGTAGCGTCGGCATCGGTAAGTGTAGCGTCGTAGGCGTTTTTCACAAACCGTCCGGCAAACTCACCGTACAGCGAAGTGTTGACATTGGCAGCCACAAAAGCGGGATCGAGGTCCTCCACGCGGAAGAACTTTCCGGTGAGGTCAACCATCGGACGACGGTTCCCATCGGTATCAATCAACATCAGAGGAGGTACGCCGTTGGCTTTCGCCACACGATCGTCGTCCGCACCGAATGTCGGAGCGATATGCACAATACCTGTACCATCTTCCGTAGTTACGAAGTCACCTGTGATTGCCTTAAACGCGCCCTCACCCGGATTCACCCAGGGAATGAGCTGTTCGTATTCAAATCCCGCCAGGTTCTCTCCCAACGTAGATGCCAGTACTTTGTATGGAATCTGCTTGTCGCCATGTGTATAATCATCTAACGATAGTCCGGCGTTTTTCTCAGGGAAATAGGCGTGCAAAAGCTCCTTGGCAAGAGTCACAAAGATGCGTGCTCCGGTATAGGGATTAAATGTTTCAACGAGTAGATACTCTATTTTGGGTCCCACACACAATGCCGTATTGGAAGGCAATGTCCATGGGGTGGTTGTCCATGCGAGGAAATAGCTGTTATCAGGGACCGTCACGTCGGACATCGCTTTACCTGTCCAGGGACAACGACTGATCGTTTGTTGGGTTTTTACCTTAAACAGCGCGGTACAAGTCGTATCTTTTACATCCTTGTAACAGCCCGGCTGGTTCAATTCGTGGGTACTCAATCCTGTTCCCGCGGCGGGCGAATAGGGCTGAATAGTATATCCTTTGTATAGAAGGTTTTTCTTATATAGCTCTTTCAACAGATACCAAAGTGTCTCGATATAGCGGTTGTCGTAAGTGATGTAGGGGTCGTTCATATCCACCCAATATCCCATCTGACGAGTGAGTTCTTCCCACTCCTTGGTATATTTCATTACGTCTTTACGACAAGCGGCATTGTATTCGGCCACTGAAATGCTTTTCCCGATATCTTCTTTGGTGATGCCCAACGCCTTCTCTACTCCCAGTTCGACAGGCAGACCGTGTGTATCCCATCCGGCTTTACGCTTCACATGAAATCCCTTCATGGTCTTGTAGCGGCAGAAGATATCTTTAATCGCACGTGCCATCACGTGGTGAATACCCGGCATACCGTTGGCCGACGGAGGTCCTTCGTAAAAGACAAACGAGGGAGCCCCTTCGCGAATAGCCATACTCTGCTCGAACAACTTACTGTCGTCCCACTGCTTCAAAATCTCTTTGTTTACCTCCGAAAGGTTTAATCCGTTGTATTCGGGAAACTTATTCATGATTATATGTTGAATGTCTATTGGGAAACCGATCCGGCAAACATCTCCGCGAAAAAAGCAATACGGGCTACCTCGCCATATTCGGTCCGACTCCTTAATTTCAGGCTGCAAAGGTAGTAATTTTATCAGGTTTCAGCAAACGATTTGATCAGCTACTATCTACTATCCTCAATGGTTTAGTAAAAAAAGTTGTGTCTAATTATTTGACACTGTGTAGGAACTAAAAAATGGATATATTACTTTTGCCTCTCGCATAGTAAATAAACCTGCACTTATCGAGATATCTCCCTGATTACTGAGGTCTCACATCTAATGAGCAAACTGAAATGAACAAACGAGGAACCATACTGGTAGTGGACGACAACAAGAGTATTCTGACCGCCGTTCAGATGCTGCTTTGTTCCCATTTCGAGAAGATAATCACCCTCTCTTCCCCCAATCGCATTAAATCAACCTTACGGGAAGAGGCAGTCGATGTGGTACTGTTAGACATGAATTTCAGCGCGGGAATCAACACCGGAAACGAGGGCCTTTACTGGTTATCGGAGATAAAAAAGGAGTATCCGACCATTGAGGTGGTCCTCTTTACCGCCTATGCCGACATCGAATTGGCGGTTAGGGGAATCAAAGAGGGAGCAACCGACTTCGTAGTCAAGCCATGGAGCAATACCAAACTGCTCGAAACCCTTGAAAATGCCTACCGGATTGCTAAAGAGAGTCGCAAGAAAAACAGTCGAAAAGCAGACTCGGACAAAGGAATCACCTCTCCCGACGGAATGTTTTGGGGAGTGAATCCCTCCATGTGTCAATTACGATCCTTGGTGGAAAAGGTGGCCAAGACAGATGCCAACATTCTCATCACGGGAGAGAACGGAACCGGAAAGGAGATGTTGGCGCGGGAGATTCATCGATTGTCATCACGAAAGAATTGTCCGTTGGTAGCTGTCGATATGGGGGCTATCACCGAATCCCTATTCGAGAGCGAACTCTTCGGCCATGTAAAAGGGGCCTTTACCGATGCCCGTGCCGACCGTCCCGGTAAATTCGAGGTGGCCGACAATGGAACTCTTTTTCTCGACGAAATAGGCAACCTCCCCTTTCACCTTCAATCCAAACTATTGGTCGTGCTTCAGGGGCGACGGGTGGTGAGAGTCGGCAGTAACGAACCCATTCCTGTAAACATCCGGCTGATCTGCGCCACCAACCGCAATCTCCCTGAGATGGTGCAACGTG
>JBKEBB010000132.1:0-7878 GCA_047972845.1 Bacteroidales bacterium | reverse complement strand
AATGATGCCAAAAATGGTTGGTGAAGTTCTAAAATACAATAAGTGAACTCCCTTTTTTGGACAGGGAATTATTACTGGGCGGTAGTTTCGGTTGTTTGGTATCGTTTGCGATATTCGGACGGAGTGATCCCTTTTATCTTGGTAAAAATACGGGCAATGTTCTTCGGTTCCTCAAAACCGCACTGTTCGGCCAGCTGATAGAGTGGGAGATCGGTGTGGATAAGGGCATGCGACAGCTTGTTGATCCTGAATTGAAGGATGAATTGATAAATGGAACTCTTAAACTGCGTTTTGAATCGTTTTTCCAACACTCTGCGCGAGTAGCAGGAGATGCTTGCCAACTCGTCCACATGGATTGCTTTGGCATAATTGGTATGTATGTGGGAAATGACGGCCAACAACCCTTTATCGTTCGTGGCATACTGCTCGGTTGATTTACGTTCTGCTACACCTGTGTGGTTGACTGTAACGTGAAATGCGTAGTTCTGTTCGCTCGCGATGCGCTTATCGAGCAGCTCAGCGGTGCGATAGCCACTGTTTTCAATATCGAGTTGGATAGAAGAGAGAGGCGGATCGGATATTTCACAGATCAGGGGATCATCGTCCACGCCCAATACCGCTACCTCCGAGGGAACTTTGATGTTGTATATTCGGCAGGTCTCCGTGATATGAATGGCGAAATAGTCGGCACTTGAGAAAATGGCTACCGGTTTAGGAAGGGAGCGAAGCCATACGATCAACTCTTCGGGTTGATAGCTCCACTGATCATTGCGGATGCTGATGGCTCCACTATAGACATTGGCCGTATATTCGGCCTCTTCCAAGGTGAGTACGAACCCCTGAAGTCGCTGATAGGACCAATTGTGGTCAAGGGTGCCGTAAAACGCGAAATTTTCATACCCTTTTCCCATGTAGTAATGAGCAGCCATCACTCCGCATTCTACATAGTTGCCGGTAAGATTGCACCATGAGCAGTCTTCGCTCTCCATATTGGGGAATACAATGGGAATATCGAGCCCTTCGAATTTGGAGAGATCCAAGTTGTTGTCCTGTGCAATAATGATCGCGTCGGCATTCCATTTGCGTGCCCATTTAACCACTCCTTCCTCTCCATGTTGCTCCCTGTAATAGAGTGGCATGCGGTAAAAAGACCATCCTCCCCGCTCTTTCGAATAGCGAACAATGCCTTTGAGCAGCCTGCGGCTATACTCACTTGAGCTGTCTGAGAGAATGAGAATCTTGGGCATTCGTGATGGTTATTTCGGATTTTAATGCAAAAGTACACTAATAGATGAAAAACCAATCGGGAATTGTACAAATATAGGGTTTAAAGGGGAGATATATGGATGTTTGGGAAGTGGCGAATGGGTAGGCGTGAGAGTGGACGGAAAACAGACAGGACAAAAGCAACCTTCGTTTCATTCGAAGATCACTTCTGTCCTGTGTAAGGTGACTTTATTTTAAAGGGGAAATGTTATCTAAGGGTGTCGGCCACTGCTTTTCCGGCAGCAAGAGCGTTGATATTCATCTCCACAATCGCTTCTCCTTTACGTGCAAATGTGCGACGGATTCCCTCCTGAAGCATCTCGTAGGGGATGCCAACAAAAGAGGCGGCGGCTCCCAATAGTACCATGTTGGCGGAACGCACTGATCCGCACTCCTTGGCTATCTTTTCCACATCCAATACCACTTTGCGAGGGAATGTCTCGAGTTGTTGCATGACTGCTTCGAGTTCGGGATAGTTTGGGATGTTGATAAATGGAACCGAGTTGGTAACGATCCATCCGTTTTTGTTGAGATACGGCAGGTAGCGAAGAGCCTCCATCGGTTCGAGAGAGATGATCAAATCAGCCTTACCCAAAGGGATCAGATCCGACGAAATGGGGTCGGACGAGATGCGGAGATTGGATTGAACATCGCCTCCGCGTTGACTCATTCCGTGTACTTCGGATTGTTTGAGGTTGAGGTTGTCGATCAGAGCGGCTTCGCCGATGATGGTGGCTATCGAGAGGATTCCCTGTCCTCCCACGCCGCATAAGATAATGTCGCTTTTCATACGATTGATATATTTCTTTGGCAGTAATGAATACTTCCCTTGTTTGTTAAGTTTAATAATCCGAATTGACGCGTGTTACTTTTTGCGTTTCATGGTTTGAATACACTCTCTGCGTGGAATAATCACCGAAGTTCCGTTGTAATCGATCTCCTCTTTGATGATTTGGAGCATCTCGTCCCAGTTCTTTCTCAAAGGAACAAATACACGAATGTGAGCAGGATCGACACCTACACCCTGACAAATGGCTTCAATACGATTGAATACCGCGGAGTCTTGTCCGCCTGTCATGCCGGTGGTTTCGTTGTCGGAGATGATAATCGTGACGTTGCTATTGGCGTTGACACAATCGAGCAGTCCGGTGATGCCTGAGTGTCCGAATGTGGAGTCACCGATAACGGCAATTGAAGGGAAGAGTCCACCATCTGCAGCCCCTTTGGCCATGGTGATGGATGCTCCCATGTCAACAGTGGTGTGTATGGAACGGAAAGGAGGCAATGCCCCAAGGGTGTAGCAGCCGATGTCGGAGAATACTTTATGATCGGGGTAAGATTTAACCACCTCGTTGAGCGCGTCGTACACATCCCTATGTCCGCATCCTTGACAAAGAGCGGGAGGACGAGCCTCTACCACTTTGGGGAGGGGATAGTTTATTTCAACCTCCAAGCCAAGAGCCTTGGCCACCTTATCGGGATTGAGCTCGCCGGAGCGATGAAGTGTACCGTCAAGACGTCCATGTACGGGTATTTCCACGCCGGTGCCAAAGAATCCTTTGAGTTGCTCTTCTACAAAAGGAAATCCATCTTCAAGACATAAAATGGATTGACACTCTTCGGTCATTCGACGAATGAGCTTGGTGGGGATGGGGTATTGTGATAGTTTGATGACAGGAAAGGGTGATCCGTTGGGGAAATGTTCCATCAGGTAGTTGAAGGCGATACCACACGCGATGATTCCTTTCGATTTGTCAGATCCGTCGATGTAGCTATTCCATGGAGAGTTTTCGGCCGCGGATAGAAATAGCTCCTGTTCTTTAAGAAGGACTTCAAAACGAGCGCGGGCTCTGGCAGGGAGTACTACCCATTGAGGAATGTTGTCGGGAAACTTCAGTTCGTTTTGTTGACGGATAGGTTTGCGGATAATGCCTGCACGTGAGTGTGCCAAACGGGTGGTGATGCGAACAAGAACGGGGGTTTTATATTTTTCAGAGGTGTCGAACGCGTCAAACATGATGTCGTATGCCTCTTGTTGGGTGGATGGCTCGAACATCAGCATAAAAGCGAACTTACCATAGAAACGGCTATCTTGTTCGTTTTGTGAAGAGTGCATGGAAGGGTCGTCTGCCACAAGAACTACCAGTCCACCGTTTGCTCCGGTCATGGCCGAATTGATAAAGGCATCTGCAGCTACGTTGAGTCCGACGTGTTTCATACAAACCAACGCGCGTTTGCCAACAAAACTCATACCTAAGGCAGCTTCCATCGCTGTTTTTTCGTTGGTGGCCCATTTGCTGTGGATGCCCCGTTCGGTTGCTAATGAAGAGTCTTGAACATATTGAGTGATTTCGGTTGAAGGAGTGCCGGGATAGGCGTAAACGCCGGATAACCCGGCATCAATAGCTCCTTGTGCAATCGCCTCATCGGCCAATAAAAGTAATTTTTCCATTGTTGAGAGTATTGTATTTATTTTGATATTATTTGGTTTGTTGAATTGGATAGGAGGGTGAGTTTGCTTATATCCTCCTATTCCAAGTGTGTCGTTTATTCGGTTTACTATCGTGTTTTATCTAAATATTCTCTTTGCGTTGAGGGCGTTTTGGTATCGTGCCGCGTTTCGATTGTGCTCGCTTAACGTGGTAGCGAAATTATGGCTTCCAGAAAAGTCTTCTTTCGCACACATGTACAAATAGGTGTGGGGAGTGTGGTTGAGAAGGGCGTCGATGGTGCGTCCTTCGGGAATCCGTATGGGACCCGGTGGTAGTCCGGGATATTTATAGGTATTGTAAGGCGAATCGAATTCAAGGTGTTTGAGAAGAACCCGATTGATTTCGAATGTGCCCATCGCAAACTTAACTGTAGGATCGGCTTGTAAGGGCATTCCTCTCTTTATGCGATTATAGTAAAGTCCGCAGACTGTTCCGATCTCTTTTCTGTCGTTGGTCTCCTCCTCTGCAATGGAGGCGATGATGGAGGCTTGTATGGGAGTAATTCCCAGTTTGTCCGCTTTGGAGAGACGATCTTGATTCCAGAATTTTCGGTATTCATCGGACATGCGTTGGAGAAACTGTTGAGGCAGAACAGTCCAATATACTTCGTATGTGTTGGGCAAAAACATGGCGGGAAATTGCTGAAGTGTAAATCCGAAACCAGCTGCGTTGGCGCTATCGGTCAACAGTCGAAGATAGGTGAGCGAATCGCCCATCATTTGTTCGGAAAGGCGCTTGGCTAACTGATCGAGTGTGCGTACGTTGTTGAACGTGACGGTGACGGGAGTTTGAAGTCCACCGGAGAGAAGTCGATACACTTGGTGGACGGAAGAGCCTTTGGAAATGACGTAATGTCCTGGTTTGAGTCGAACAGGGAGTTGTTTGTAGTGGCACAGTTGATCAAAAAGGAGACGTTGGAACGAGTTCCCGTTTTGATTGAGTAAGGGTTGTATCGAATCGAATTCGGTGGTAGGATACACATAGAGCTTTAGATCGGAATCTCCGCTAAACGGTTTCTTAAACAAGGAATAATAGGAGTATCCCACGAAGGATAGAATTGTCGAGACGACAAGGAGAAGTAGTATTAATAGTATTTTCTTTCTGTTCATTATCAGTTGAATAGCTATTTGTACGGAGAATATTTCAATTCCTGCTCTTGAAAAGATGAGCAACAAAAGTACAAAAAAACATTCACTTTCTGAATGTTCTGTTTGCAGGATCAGAAACAACATCCTATATTTGCACCTCGAAAAGCGGATTGATGCCGTTTGAAGGAAGTGTGGGTGAGTGGCTGAAACCACCAGTTTGCTAAACTGACGTACGGGAAACTGTACCGGGGGTTCGAATCCCCCCGCTTCCGCACCACCTCATAAAGATGCCTTGCAGAAACTGCTTGGCATCTTTTTTTTTACCTATGTGGAGTTGAATGGTCAACGATCTGGATTGACTGGAAAAACGTGAGGAAGTCTTTTAGGTAGGAGTAGGTATCACTCTCTGAATTAATCTCCGTTCAATAATTAGATTCGAATGAATAGCTTATTTGTTTAAATTGGACAAAAGAGAGAATCTCTGTTCTTTTCAATTTAAAATATTAATTATTAAAGGATTGATTTGCTTAGGTTGTAATTGGTCTAAAATAATAATATGGATAGTTTGACTATTTGAATTAATATTGTAATTTTGACTCGCTATTATTCTTATCCTCAGTACGGTTTATTTGTTTCATTTTTTTGTAATGGATGAACTGAACCGATAGCCGACGAAGTATTGTGATAAGGGATAATCTATTGCCAAACGATTTTGTAAAATAGAGGGTTAACACAGTTTTTATCTATGGATTGATGAAAAGCGGTTGGCCGATAGACTCGTTCGGCCATAGATGAAACTTCCCCTAAATGCTGTTTAGATCGATTGTATCTCTCTGTTTTCGTTTTAATATAACGAAGAGATAATCTTAACGAATAAGGCGGGAGAGGAAAATGTTATACTTTTGTGAAACAATGTTTACTATCAGACTGTTATTGTTTTATAATATATAGTTGATTGTAAGTGAAATATCACTTGGAATATAATTCAAATAAATAAATGAAGGACAACTTAATTAGGCTGGATATTAATCCGACTGATTACAAGATATTGGTGGTGGACGATGTTTTGTCCAACATTATGTTGTTGAAAGCATTGTTGAAGGCGGAAGGATATCAGATCATAACTGCAACCGACGGAATGCAGGCGTTGGAGCAAGTGGCTGAAGAGCGTCCCGATTTGATACTACTCGACGTAATGATGCCCGGCATGAGTGGATTCGAGGTATCGAAACGTCTTCAGTCGTCAACCGAATATCACGATATTCCGATTATCTTTCTTACTGCACTCAACAGTCATGAGGATATTGTAAAGGGATTTGAATTGGGAGCCAATGACTTCATCACAAAGCCCTTTAATAAGAGTGAATTGAAGATTAGGATTAAGCACCAGATGTCGCTCATTGAAGCTAAACGTGTTATCCTGAAAAAAACCGAAGAGCTGCGTGCCACTATTGTGGGAAGAGATAAATTGTATTCTGTGATAGCGCATGACCTTCGTGGTCCTTTGGGATCAATCAAAATGATTTTGAATCTGGTGTTGGCCAGTGTGGATGGAAAGGTGGTAGGACAGAATATATACGATCTTCTACAGATGGCCAACCAAACGACAGAAGATGTGTTTGCATTGCTTGACAACTTGCTGAAATGGACAAAGAGCCAGTTGGGACGTTTGAATGTGGCGAGTCAAGTGATTAATATAAACGACCTTGTCAAGGACAGTATTGAGATGTTCCTGACAATGGCTGAAATGAAAGAGATAAAGATTATTTTCGAGCCCAAAGAGGCAAATGATGTCCGTGTAGATATCGATATGATAAAAACGGTGTTGCGAAACTTATTGTCGAACGCTATAAAGTTTAGTAACTCGGGAACTACGATTGAAATCTATATAGAGGCAGAAGAAGAGTTCGCGATAGTGCATGTGAAAGACCAGGGTTGTGGAATTAAAGATGTGGATCAAGTGAAATTGCTTGATGCCGAATCGCATTTCTCAACTTTTGGAACAAATAACGAAGAGGGCGCCGGATTAGGACTTCTGTTGTGTGCCGACTTTGTTAAGAAAAACGGAGGCCGTCTCTGGTTTGAATCGGAGTTGAATAAGGGTTCTGTTTTTAGTTTTTCAGTACCATTAAATAAGGTATAGAAGGACTGTTGATCAATGATATTATTTGATAGAAAAAGAGAGTGATCCCAATGTGTGGGGTTGCTCCTTTTTTTATTTTGTTGGTATGGAAATATTACTACATTTGCAGTAACTAAATAATGATTAACATGGCGTGGTATAATGTAGTTGATGTTATTCTTTTTGTTCTATTTCTCATTAATATCGGCTATTTGCTGGTGTTCAGCGTTGCTTCACTCTTCAGACAAAAACCTAGGCGCTCGGATTCACTTGAAACGAAACGAATCGCGATTCTGATTCCTGCCTATAAAGAGGATGCGGTAATTGGAGAATGCGTTAATTCGTGCTTGAAACAGCAATACCCGAAAGAGAGATATGACGTGGTAGTTATATCAGACAGGATGACTGATAAAACGAATGACGCGTTGCAACAACTTCCTATCAAGTTGGTAAAAGTGTATTTTGAAAGTAGTACCAAGTCGAAGGCGCTTAACACCGCGATGGACCAGTTGGGCGATGAGTATGATATCGCTGTAGTGTTGGATGCTGATAATATAATCTTCCCTGACTTTCTTACTCAGATCAATAATCTATTTCAACATGACGATGTGCAGATAGTACAGGCACATCGTTGTGCAAAAAACCTAAATACCTCTTTGGCGTTGCTGGATGCACTGAGTGAGGAGATCAATAATGGAATATTCAGAAAGGGACATGTGAAGTTGGGTTTCTCAGCCGCGCTGATTGGTTCGGGGATGGCCTTCGACTATAAACTATTCAAAACATCCATGCTTTCGATTGACGCGATCGGTGGATTTGACCGCGCTTTAGAACTGAATCTGCTGCGTGAAGGCAAACGAATCCATTACCTTCCTTATAGCGATGTGTTGGATGAGAAGATTCAACATGG
>JBKEBB010000131.1:0-4206 GCA_047972845.1 Bacteroidales bacterium | reverse complement strand
TCTTGATTTTTCCCATAACAAAAAAGTTTATTGAAACGAATTTCAATAAACTTCTCTGAAATCAAGTATGTACGGGTGTTTCAGCTACATTTCACCAACCATTTTTGGCATATATACCATTTTTTTATATAGGTCGTATCTTTCGCCTCTCATCTATTCGTTCAAGAATATTCTATTTTCAATTCCTTTTATTATTCCCTCTGTATCTATTCCCTTTGCTTTATCGAGCGTAATCCCGATCAGATAGTTCTTTTTAAGTGACAGGCATATCTCGCCATTATACGGATCGGTTATCGTCACTACTCCCTCACAAATCTCCTCGTTCTTTTTGGCTGTTTTAAAATAGGAAGCCACCATTTTCTTTGCATCTTCCCCGTTCTCACATTCAATTATAAAGATCGAATACTCGTTCTCCTCTTTTTTATAGCTTACCTGATAGGCTGAGTGAAGGTACGAATGTCCTAAATAGCTCTCTGAAATATAGGTTTCAGAATGGGCTACCTTGTTATCAGTAGGAAAGCAACCCAATATTCTCGGGAGTTTCGCATGGGGATCTATTTTCTTTGCCAATTGCTGACCTACGGATCGAATAGCGGCCAGTACCTCCGGATCGGTAGAGTGACTACGTATTTTTACATAGATCGGTCCGCTGACGTATAGCAATGCGCTTCCGGTCACATACCCTTCCGCTCCTATATCTACAAAATCCACATCAGGAGTCCGTTCTCCGGAGTAAACACAATACGCATCCGCAGGTGAGGCATGTCGATACATTGAGACGTTGATGTAGGTTTTCGAGTCGTTGTTGTTTACCAGATCAAGAGTGGTCATCTCAACAAATTTGCAGGCAAGAAAAGCGTATGCCGCTCCGTTGATTCGTTCGTGCAGATTGTCCGGATTAAATACTTCTACCGTCTCTCCTTTTGTCCATCCCGTTGGTATGGAAATCCACTCTACCAGTTGCTCGGACGTTTGTGCATTTGCGGTCGTCCCGCAAATGGTCAGAATTAATGCAATAGCCAGTTTGTTCATCAGTTAGTGTTTTTATTATTGAATTCTATCTTCTAAATATCTCTTCAGTCTCATGTATTCGCTGTAGAATTTTTGGTTCAGCGAGCTTAAAACTCCCAATTCTCCTTTCGAATTGACCTTCCGTGCGAAAACAACGAACATCTTCTCCACAGGTGCCGATTCAAGAGCTGCCAATCCTCTCTTATATTCCTCTTGGGTATGAGATTTCCCTGTCTCCACTTCCGATTGCCGTATTTCATAGGCTTGTTGCATGGCTGTTTGAGCATCGTGCAGAAGAATTTCGAACAAAAACATGTCAGACAAGCGCTGTAACTGTTTCTTCTTTGTTTCGGTCAGGGTAGATACGTGTTTCTCGCACGCTGCTACGATCTCTTTATGAAGAGTCAAATTGTCTGCCGTCATCAGTCCCCAGCGAGGGTTTAACATGAAATACTCCATACTCAGCACCCCCTTTTGAATGTTCTCTTTATCCATTTTGGTCAGAAGCGGGCTTATCTCTTTTGCCGCGTTCTCTCCAATCTCTTCTGAAAGATATTCGGTATATAGTTGCTCAACCGTCCGTTTATCCTCCGGGTTTCGGGCTGTTTGAGCGAATGTATTGAAGTTAAAACGCACCTCTTCGGTTCGCCAATGTATCGCCACTACGCCTTGCAGTTGTTGCTCGTACGCGTATTTCACCTGTTCTTTCATCGAATTTACTCGTGGTTGGAAGTGCCAGAGTTGATGATCTCCTTCCAACCATGGAATTGCCCACGTCTCTCTGTTTTTAGCAATTTCAGAGAGGAAAGCGGGTTGCCTTTCCTGTCCCAATCCCGGATTCAGGCAGCTGAATACGATCTCTTTTGGTAGAATCTTGTCCAGACCACGCATCAACGCGGGCAATTGGTTTCCGCCTCCCCATCCGCCGATGATCAGTTTAGCCTTCGAATTTCGTTTTTTCAAGTAATCATGTGTCAGTCGGATGTACTCATACGCCCAAACACCAACAAACTTCTCCTCCTCTTTTTCTGACTCAGGAAAGAAAATCTTCTTCTCCTCGAATAATTTACCAAACAATCGACTCTTTGTCACCGCATCCATACTCACCTGCATAAACGAGTGCTCGTTCAGCCACAGCCATATGTAGTCAATGTCGGGATATGTATCAAGGATGTTGTCTATCGCCGCTTGGTGAATCTCTATTGAAGTCTGATGTGTGGGATTGGGTATCATATTCATCTGTCCCGGCCAGAAAAAGCTTTCCATCCCGTCGTTTAGTGAAAAATATTCAGGAGGGATCACTCCAAATTCAAATCCCATTGCCATCTTTATGCCTCTTTCATGGGCCATTGTAAGCACGTTCTTCATCAGCGATTGCGCCGATTGATAATGATCTTTCGTGAATACGGAGGTTATGGCTCCTTTGCTCCCAAAGGCCTCTCTGACTGCATTAGGGGGTAGAGGGAAATGTTGATTGGTTCCGTATGCGAAATCCGACACTTTCATGGGAAGATATCCCCACCGAGCAGACATGGAGTGATCGAAGTAGGCTTCAGGGATGATCCCCTTATAGGATATTTTGATCATTGGTTCAACATACGGAGCATAGCGTTCGCCCCCTCCGGTATAGTTGTGAAATCCGATGAAATTGATTCCTGCTGCCTGACATTGGTCGAGATATTGTCGATAGTCGGTTTCATCCCACGTGCTGGGACCTGATAGGAAGTTGTGCCACGGGAGTACGCCTCGGATAACGAATGGTTTTTCCGCAAAACAAAGAATACAGATAAATACGAGAAACGAACAAGTAGTCAATAGTCTTTTTGTTTTCATGGTAGGGTGTAGATAGGTGTGTTGATTGCAAAAATAGCTATTTGTAGCCGATTAACCGATATGAACTCCTGTTTTATACACATCAATTCGCATGTAGCGCGAAGGAGTGGCCGATTGGATATTTTATATGAAGGGATGGTTTCAGTGCATAATCCGTAGCTATTATGTCAACTCGCTTGTCTGATTAATTGAAAGGACTATTCTGTTTCGATCTGTGGTGTACAGGGAAGCCGGTTGCGGTGTACACCGTAGTCGATCGCGGTGTACACCGCGGATTTATTCGGTTCCCTCCATTCGGTTACTTGGTTTGGCCGATTGATTGAAAGGGATAGATCGTGTACTTGTGTTGCTGTAAACGGATTAAGAAGGGAATGCGTTGATCACATCATTGTTCTTCCGTTAGTCGTGAAACTTTTTTATATTTACAGCGAAAATCAGATTAAAAAGAAGAATAATGGCACGTAATAAGGTGAGGTTCGCGGTAGTAGGAACTAATTTCATAACTGATTGGGTTTTGAAAGGGGCTTTTATGGATGATCGATTTGAGTTGGTGGCGGTTTATTCCCGCACCTACGACCAAGGAAAGTCGTTTGCTGATAAGTACGGAGTGGAGAAGATATACACGGATTTGGAGGCAATTGCTCGAGATTCGGAGATTGACGCTGTATATATCGCATCGCCCAACTCGATGCATGCTCAGCAGAGTATTCTCTGCATGCGTCATGGTAAACATGTGTTGTGCGAAAAAGCATTTTGTTCCAACGCCCGTGAAGCCCGTGAGATGGTAACAGTAGCCAAGGAGCAGGGGGTGGTATTGATGGAGGCGATGAAGCCAACGTTGACTCCCAACTTTCGTGCTGTGAAAGAAAATCTCCACAAAGCAGGAAAGATTCGACGCTATTTTTCATGTTATTGTCAATATTCGTCGAGGTATGATAAATTGAAAAACGAGGGAATTGTGTTGAACGCGTGGCGTCCGGAGATGAGTAACGGTTCTTTACCCGATATCGGTGTATATACCATCTATCCGATGGTCGTTTTATTTGGAATGCCTAAGACGATCCAAGCCTCGGGTGTGTTACTTTCCACAGGCGTGGATGGCGAAGGAAGTGTGGTGTTTGGATACGAAGACATGGATGCGGTTGTTATTTTCTCGAAGATCGCCGACAGCAACCTCCCTACCGAGATACAGGGAGAGGCCGGAAACTTATGGCTTGATCGAATCAACATAATCAGTCAGGTGAAGTGGATGCCACGTGGTGGTGAGGCGGTCGATCTGACCCAACCGCATTGTGGAGAAGAGTATTTTTACGAGGTAAAGGAGTTTCTTGATCTGATCGAAAGCGGAAAGCTTGAGTCGGA
>JBKEBB010000130.1:0-4492 GCA_047972845.1 Bacteroidales bacterium | reverse complement strand
TCTTGATTTTTCCCATAACAAAAAAGTTTATTGAAACGAATTTCAATAAACTTCTCTGAAATCAAGTATGTACGGGTGTTTCAGCTACATTTCACCAACCATTTTTGGCATATATACCCATAAACAAACTACGTGTGTACAGTAGAGGTGATCCCTTTCTATTGCACGCATCCTAAACAGAAACACAACAATGGAACAAGATAATTCAACCATTCACGATTTCGACTTTGACCTTATTTGCGAATTCTTTTCAACCATCCCACGACAAGGACCCGGAAGTCCCGAGACTACTCGTAACGCCTTGCGCTTTATCGATCATCTGAACGAGCGATCAACCATTTGCGATCTCGGGTGCGGAACTGGGGGACAAACCATGGTGATGGCACAAAACGCTCCGGGACAAATAACAGGAATAGACCTCTTTCCCCGTTTTATCAATCAGTTTAACGAGAATGCCAAACAACTCAATCTCGACCATCGAGTAAAAGGGATGGTCGGATCGATGGATAACCTTCCATTCGAAGACGAGTCGATTGATCTGATCTGGTCCGAAGGGGCTATTTACAACATCGGATTTGAGCGTGGAATCAACGAATGGCGACGATTTCTCAAAACGGGGGGATACATTGCTGTATCCGAAGCCTCTTGGTTTACCAAGACACGTCCGGAGGAGGTATTTACCTATTGGAATGATGCATATCCTGAAATTGATTTGATCTCCACCAAAGTGAAGCAGATGGAAGAGGCAGGCTATGTGCCGATTTCCATTTTCATTATTCCTGAAGAGTGCTGGACAACGCACTTCTATGTCCCTCAAGAAGAGGCACTGAATCGATTCCTGGAGAAACATCGAGGAAACAAATCCGCCGAAGAGCTGGTACGCTATCTTCAATCCGAATCAGAAATGTACTCCAAATACAAGGAGTTCTACGGGTACGCTTTCTATATTGGACGAAAGAGATAAATGAAAGAAGGGGGAGGCTTACCTCCCCCTTTTATTATAAATTCCATCAACGACACCGCACTATTACCTTCTCTTGAACCAACCTCCGATGTCCTCGCGATTACATTTCAATGTAAGGAGTATGACACTGTTCACATCAACGCCCGACAATTACTTATTCTGTCCCGGAGCAAACGGTTTAGCAGACTTACTTCCTGTCATTTTCTTTGCCTGTCCGGGAGGAATTGTCTTTTGATTGTGAGCTTTCGTTTGCACTCTATAACGGGTTGCACATGAACTTGTGCCAAACAACACAAGCGCACCTAACAAATAGATTAAGATCGTTGCTTTCATTTTCATTTCTGGTTAAAGGATTACTATTTATTGCCAATCGCGGTGGCTTACTTACCCAATCCTATCCCATACCAACTTAGTAAACAATTGATATTTCTTAATCGGAGCAAGGATATCCGCCATAGTATCTGTAAACAATTACCTAGGCGAAAGTATATAAAAAACGCCGTAATATATCATCTTACGGCGTTTATATTTTCTGACGTGCATTTTCTCAATCAACTCACACCACACATTTTCAGTATGAGTCGTTACACATCAAATAAGCTCTATGTCTTTATTTTAAGAGCGAGCTAAACATCCAGATCATCTTTTCTTGCTGTCCGATGTAACCGGACAGCATCGCCACAGTTCCTTCGTCGTTGTTTTCCGAGGCCTCTTTCAGGAGCTCTCGCTCTTTTGCCAACAGATATTTCAGATCGTCCAACAACGCTTCTACAGTTGCTTCAGCCGAACTCACATTTTGTTTTTCCTTAAGTGACGCTGTCTTCAAATAGTCAGAGTATGAATGGAGAGGTTTTCCTCCAAGCATTAAAATACGTTCGGCCACCTCGTCGGCCATTTCATTTAAGCCGTTGTACACCTCTTCGTACTTCGCATGCAATGCGAAAAACTGTTTGCCTACAACATTCCAGTGATATCCACGTACATTCATATACGCTACTTGCACATCGCTCAGATATGCGTTCATGGCTTCCGCCATTTTCACACTGTAGTTCTGATTTAATCCAATGTTCTTGTTCATAATCGTATTTTTTTAGTTTGTTGTTTAATGATTTTTGCTCTTGTGAACGATAAAATTTCCACTGATATTCAATTTGATCTCTTCTATAACGAAGTTCTCTATTTTGTTTCGCTCGAAATACTCTTTTAATAGTTTGTCCACCTCTTCGTTGACATAATCCTCTATATGGTCGCACTCCTTGCAATAGAGGTGGTGATGATCGTCTGTCAACCCTTCGTATCTCATTACCTCTTTATCCGACATAACCTTTCTGATCAATCCATTTTTCACCAACGTCTCCAATACATTATACACAGTTCCCGCTGCCACATTGGGATCCGACTTCCGAATATGATCTATTATCTTCTCAGCCGTTGGATGGTTGTTCATCGAATAAACGGCTTCCATTACCCATACTCGCTGAGGTGTAATCTTTAGGCCTTTCGACTTAATATCACTTCGTATTTCTTCTGATGATCTCATCCCTTTTAATATCTAATTATGAATTATCCTTATTTAAGAACAAGTTGTATTTACAAATGTTTTGTCAATTCACCACTTTAACTCTAATTAATACTTACGTCTCATTTTGTTCAATGAAACAATCTGTACAACCGTAAGAAACAAACACATGGAGACCCAAACTAATCTATTGGGCACCTCCAATCGACCAGCAAGACTAAGAGTGATTGTTCCTCGAAAAAGAGACAATCAAACAAACATCAATTCGATACAAACATCCAATTGGATGCCAGTATTTGATCATATAATAAAATAAGAAGGGGAAAATATAGAAAATCAGGGAATCAAACGAATGAATCAGTTTCCCTATGAATAGATATGGAACAGGTCAATTTAGGCGGAGAAACAGGCCCATTAGAAATATCTTCGCAAACAGCAATCAGTCAACTAAACGGACCGGTAAATAAAGCATAAACAACGACCCTTCGCCCTCGATTGATTCCACCCGTATCTCTCCGTTCATAGCCTCCACAATACGTTTGGATATGGAAAGGCCGATTCCCGTTCCTCCATAGATACGTGTATAGGCATCATCAACCTGTAGAAATGGTTCAAAGATAGTATCAATATGCTCCTGAGGAATCCCAATTCCGGAGTCTTTAAGAGAAAATAAAAGAGTATCGTTTTCAATCAATTCAACTTTGAGCTCTATCATTCCCTCAGTCGTAAATTTAATGGCGTTCTTCATCATATGCGACATCGCTTGTCGCACTTTCGATTTGTCAGTCACAATCGCTCTTCCTGCAATTCGACTATCCATATCAAACACCAACTCAATCTCGTTTCCCTTCTCAGATTCTTGCAGGAGAGCCCTCAGTTCGGTCTTAAGTTCGCCAAATAGATCCTTCACAACCACCTCATTTTCTCTGATCGTAATTTCGGAACGATCATAGAAAGCCAATTGGAAGATATCGCTGATGATGTTGATCAGATTGATGCTACTCTCATGTATCTGGGAAGAGAACTCTTTGATACTTTCGTCTTCAGCCATTTGGTTGATTAAGTCGGAAAAGCCGTGGATTTGATTCAGCGGTGTTCTCAATTCATGACTAATGGTGGCAAGAAAAGCCGATTTCAATCGACTGCTCTCTTCCGCTTTTTCCTTCGCCTGAATCAATTCGCGCAAAATCGCTTTCTTTTCGGTAATATCACGAACAGCCGCGGTGTAAAACACCTCACCCTCCTTGGTATGTACCGGATTGATGCTCACATCTGCCGAAAATTCTTCTCCGTTCTTTCTTAATCCTACAATATTATCCAACACTCCCATGTGTCGGGGAACCGCTCTTTTGGCATACCCTTCACGATACGCG
Organism: Bacteroidales bacterium; assembly: GCA_047972845.1. GTDB lineage: Bacteria > Bacteroidota > Bacteroidia > Bacteroidales > JBKEBB01 > JBKEBB01. The sequence continues at coordinate 636 of JBKEBB010000130.1, read as the reverse complement.
ACATGAGGAATACGAAAGCGATGAGGTATTAACACCTCAATTTTCATATTTATCGCCTCCTCAACAGTATATCCAAAATCCTTTTCAATCTGTCCATTAGCAAATCGGATCAAACCATCCTTATCAACAAGAAGCATGGTGTCTGCAGCACTGTTTATCACAGTCTTGAAATCAAACTCAATCCGATTTTCGCCCATAAGATCGAAGGAAATAAAATAGTCAGTCAATTGAAAAAAAGAAATTAAACATCCAGAAAATCCATTTAACAGGCGCGAAATAGAAAATCGATTGTATCATTTTCAAATTCGTAATTCCCTCTGCAAATATAAAACTCTTTGATTCGAATAACAATTTTATGCGATAAATAATTCATTATTTATTAATAGAGTGGTCTTAAACAATCCCATTATCCATTTTTTTACCCATATTTTATATTCATTAACTATAAACATCTGAATATGATATCATTTCGTGTAGTTGTGTATAAATCATTCACAGAATAATTGAGCTACTTTTCTCCACACAACAGGTTCCTATTGATGCAGACATTCCGATCGATTCGTCTATTCGTACCCTCCGAACCATTCCACGGTGTACACGGCAACGAACTGCGGTGTACACCGGACAATACTACCG
>JBKEBB010000129.1:0-2886 GCA_047972845.1 Bacteroidales bacterium | reverse complement strand
TCTTGATTTTTCCCATAACAAAAAAGTTTATTGAAACGAATTTCAATAAACTTCTCTGAAATCAAGTATGTACGGGTGTTTCAGCTACATTTCACCAACCATTTTTGGCATATATACCTAAAAAAAAGAGTGAGGCTAACGCCTCACTCAAATTCTATCATAATAAAGTCTTTCTTTATTCTCATATCGGCGGTCACATGAACCGCCTTTATTATTCCATCAAACGGGGCACGAACTTGATTCTTCATCTTCATTGCTTCGTGCACCAAAAGTAAATCTCCGGCCTTTACCTCATCTCCACACTTCACATTTACACTGAGTATTGTTCCCGGAAGAGAAGCACGAATCTCCTCTTCAATCGGTTTCACCCAGGGCTTACGCATCATATGTTTCTTTGTCAAGGTAGTCGCATATTTACGAGCGGTCACGACAAATTCAACAAGCTGTGGCTGTTCTGATTTCTTTTCTTTATTATTGTTGTTGTTTTTGTTCATCATCATTCGATTTAGAAAGGAGGAATTCCATGTTTTTTTGCCGGACGCGTTTCATTCTTCTGGGCCGACAACTCCAACGCATGGAGTAGAATTGAACGCGTTTCATTTGGCTCAATCACTGCATCGATATATCCTTTAGATGCTGCAACATATGGATTCGCGAATTTCTCAATATATTCTTGAACCTTCTTCTGACGCATAGCCTCTTTGTCTTCAGCTTCATCAATTTCGCGTTTGAAGATGATATTAGCAGCTCCTTCAGGTCCCATAACCGCAATCTCTGCATCAGGATACGCAAAAATGAAGTCAGCTCCTAAATGTCGAGAGTTCATAGCAATATAACCTCCTCCATACGCTTTACGAAGAATAACCGTGATTTTGGCAACTGTAGCCTCTGAATATGCATACAACACCTTCGCACCATGACGAATCACTCCGGCATGCTCTTGGTTAACTCCGGGCAAGTAGCCTGGCATATCCTCAAGAGTAATAATAGGAATATTAAACGCATCGCAAAAACGAATAAAGCGAGCCGCCTTATCTGAACTGTCACAATCGAGCACCCCGGCAAGTACCATAGGCTGATTAGCCACAAATCCGATGGTTTTACCATTCATTCGGCCAAAACCAACAACAATGTTGGGAGCAAACAACTCCTGAACCTCAAAGAAATCGGAATCATCAACCAAAGCCATAATTACTTCGCGCACATCATATGGCTGCTTAGGATCATGGGGTACAATATTCTCGAGTTTAATTTTTGTTTTGGGCGCTTTGGGCTTTATCATCTGAGGAACTTCCGAGTTATTCCAAGGAATAAAGCTCATCAACTTCTTGATTTGATCAAAACATTCTTCCTCGCTCAGAGAATAGAAGTGAGCATTACCGGTAATCTCAGCATGAACACGAGCACCACCGAGATCTTCCATTGAGATTTCCTCGCCCAAAACGGTTTTAATAACGTTGGGACCTGTGATAAACATCTTCGAGATATTTTCCACCACAAACACAAAGTCAGTCAGTGCAGGTGAATAGACCGCGCCACCGGCGCAAGGGCCGAGAATTACAGAAATCTGAGGGATAACCCCTGAAGCAATCGTATTACGAAAGAATATCTCACCATACCCTGCCAATGCTCCAACACCCTCTTGAATACGAGCACCACCCGAGTCATTAATACCAATAATGGGTATTTTCATCTTTAGTGCATGATCCATAATCTTGGTAATCTTACGGGCATGCTTCAAACCAAGAGATCCTCCGGCAACCGTAAAGTCTTGTGCATAAATACAAATAGGTCTTCCAAAAATAGTTCCTGTTCCGGTAATAACTCCATCACCGGGAAGTACCTTTTTGTCCATTCCAAAGTTTCTCTCTTCGTGTTCCACGAACATATCATACTCATGAAAAGAGCCTTTGTCCAATAAAGCCATAATACGTTGACGGGCGGTCAGCTTTCCCATCTCATTTTGCTTTTCGATAGCAGCTTCTCCGCCTCCTTTTTCAACCAACGCACGCTTTTCGCGTAGTGCCTGAATGGTTTTTCTTAATGACATAATAGTTTAATTAAGTTCTGATTGTACAATATACTTAGAATAGATTATTGTGCGCTTTTAGTACGATAATCGCAACGAGCCTTTCCTTGCAAAATATCTTTCAGTTTTCCTTTGATAAGCTGTTTTCTGATCGGTGACAAGTGATCGATGAACAACATACCATCCAAATGGTCATATTCATGCTGAATTACTCGAGCTAGAAAGCCGGAGAATTCTGATTCAATGGTTTCAAACTTTTCGTTTTGGTATCTGACACGGATCGTGTTCTTTCGAGTAACCTTTTCACTGATGCCGGGCAAACTCAAGCAGCCCTCTTCCATCGTTTCGTTCTCACCGCTGCGTTCAAGTATTTGAGCGTTGAGCATTGTCATTTTGACTTGTTGATCAGGTTCCAATTCATCTTCAAGAATGGTTAGATCAACCACTAGGATTCGTTTGGGAATTCCTATTTGCGGTGCAGCCAGTCCGATTCCATCAGAAGCCTCCAGGGTTTGATACATATCTTGAATTAATTGTTCTAATCCTTCAAAATCAGGGGTAACATCTTCGGTCACTTTTCTAAGCACCGGTAATCCGTATAGGTGTATAGGATAAATCATCTTTTCGATTCTAAATAACTTTGTAAAATAATCACCGCGCTAATCTCATCTACTAACGCCTTGTTTTGCCTGTCCTTTTTCTTTAATCCTCCCTCTATCATGGCTTGATGCGCCAGTTTAGAAGTAAATCGTTCGTCCACATATTCTACGGGTATTGCAGGAAAACTTCGTTTCAATGAAGCAACAAATGGTTCAATATATACCATACTTACGGATGGTTGATTGTTCATTTGTTTA
>JBKEBB010000125.1:0-7658 GCA_047972845.1 Bacteroidales bacterium | reverse complement strand
GATGCTGGTTCTCCGCATTCATTATCGCAATGCGTGCGTTTTTCTGTTCACGACTACGATTCAATCCGTCGAAAAGGGTCATACCAACCGTAAGTCCGTAGTTAAACCCAAGTGTTTGTTGATTCCGGTTGGCGGCAATCTCGTATTGATTCAATGTATAACCGTATCCGGCATTGGTTCTGACATAAGGATAGTTTCGGGATTGGGCGGCTTTAAGATCAAGCGCGGAGAGCTGTTTGTTGCGGGCAGACAGGAGCAACTGAGAGTTGGCATTCATGGTTCGCTCAAGCAACTCGTCACCCTGCAACTGATAGTTGATATCATACTCGAACGAAGCAGGACTAAGAATGGTATATACATCCCTAAGCGCCATTATTCTACTTAAGTTGTATTGTGATGTTTTTACCGATTCAACTTGTTTAAGCCATTTAGAGCTATCAGCATTGAAATCGACTCTGGCCTGTTGTAAATCAAGACGGGAAGACTCCCCTACCTCATAACGGGTTTCAACAATCCGCAATCGTTCACGAGAGAGCTGAACCGCATAATGAAAGGTGCGAAGGCGACGCACCTGAGTGATATTGTTGTAATAGGCGGCAGAGAGTTGCGCGATGTAGTTTTCAATACTATAACGAGTCTGAAGAGCTCCCATACGTTTCATCTCCTGAAGCTTTTCATAGTTGGTTTGAATCAATAATCCGTCGAAAAGAGTCCAGGACAGATTCAATCCAGCATTCAAGGTATTGTTGTGCACTCCATCGGTTCGCGTAACATCACCCGACTCCCGTGCTTCGGAGCGTGTGTCGTTGATTGTTCCACTGTATGAACCTGTGAGATTAAGACTCGGTAAATAACCGGCATTGCCGAGGGTGGCGTTGTTTATAGCAATCTGCTCTCTGTTCTGGGCGATCTTGATTGAAAAGTTTTGTTGCAAGCCTATTTCGATACACTCGCGAAGAGTATAACGAACGGAGTCTTGAGCCGAAACAGAGAAACTGATCGATACTAAAAACAGGAATAATAGGAAACCATTCCGGATTGTTTTCTTTCTCGGAAGATGTATTGTATTTATCATTGGTCAGAACGTTTTGATTTTTCGGTAGAGATATAACTATAAATTGCCGGAACCACATATAAGGTAAAGAAGGTGGAAATAAGCAATCCTCCCATAACGGCAGTACCCATAGCAATACGCCCGTATTTTCCTTCTCCTACGGCAAACACCAGCGGAAGAATACCGAGAATAGTCGATATACTGGTCATCAAAATAGGACGAAGGCGCTGAGTAGAGGCATCAATAATCGCATCGCGGGTGGATAATCCTTCCGATTTCCGCTGATTGGCAAATTCAACAATAAGAATACCATTTTTTGCCACCAAACCAACCAACATGATAATACCGATTTGACTGAAGATATTCATCGTTTGATCTTTCAAATAGAGGAATATTAACGCACCGGCAATAGCAAGAGGCACAGTAAACATAATAATCATAGGATCCTTGAAACTCTCAAACTGCGCAGACAAAACAAGATAAATCAGCACCAAGGCGAGAATAAATGCAAACAATAAACTGGATGCACTCTCTCGGAAGTCTTTCGAGTCACCGGCCAACGCGGTACGGAAATCATCACCTAATACTTCTTTGGCAATACGATCCATCTCCTCCAATCCATCTCCGATGGTTTTACCCTGAGCCAATCCAGAGGAGACAGTAGCTGAGACGAAACGATTATAACGGTACAGAGAGGGAGGTGCTACACTCTCAAATGTAGAGACAACGTTGTCCATCTGTATCATCTCTCCACGGTTATTTCTTACATAAATAGACTTTAAATCGATAGGTTTATTCCGTTGGGTACGGTTAATCTCTCCCAAAATTTGATACTGCTTACCGTTCATATAGAAGTATCCGATACGCTGTCCACTAAGAGCGATTTGCAAAGTCTGTGCTATCGTTTGTGTCGATACTCCAAGCATGGCCGCTTTATCCCTATCAATCTCAATTCGAATTTCGGGACGATTAAAGCGCAGATCGACATCTGCCATTTGAAAGACAGGACTGCCCTGTACCTTCTCCATAAACACAGGTAGAATCTCAGCCAACTTGGTAATATTAGGAGCCTGAAGTACATATTGGACAGGTAAACCGGAACGTCGTCCGCCAAAAGTTGATTGCTGCTGAACCGATGCTCTCGCAATGGTTTTGGAACGCAACATTCCTGAAAGCGATTGGGCAATCTCCTGCTGAGTCCGTTCACGTTTGCCTATATCAACAAGACTGACACGAATGAAAGCAGTAGATCCACTTGCCATCATCTGAACAAATTCTGATTCCGGAACCATCTTATTCACCTCTTCGGTGACATCGCTGATATAGTCACGCATGTACTCATAAGTTACCCCTTCGGCTCCACGAGCATTGATACTCATTTGTGAACGGTCTTCAAGAGGAGCCATTTCAGAAGGAATTTCATTCCACAGGTAATAGATCGATCCCATGGTTACCACCATAACAACAACCGCTACCCAACGATTACGAATGATCCATTCCAATGATACACGGTAATAATGGTTCATTCCCTCAAAGAAAGGCTCGGTGAAACTATAGAATAAGTTGCGTTTTTCTTTCCGTTTGAGCAACTTGGTAGCGAGCATAGGTGTAAACGTTAATGCAACAAAGCTCGAAATTACCACTGCTCCCGCTATCACAATACTAAACTCTCGGAAAAGACGTCCGGTAATACCTTGTAAAAAGACGATGGGAAAGAACACCGCAACCAGTGTGATGGTAGTGGCGATCACAGCAAAAAAGATTTCTCGACTTCCTTCTAATCCTGCCTCAATCGGCTCCATCCCATTCTCGATCTTTACGTATATATTTACTCCCACAATAATCGCGTCAACAACCACCAACCCGACAGCCAATACGATTGCCAACAACGTCAATACGTTTATCGAGAATCCGGCAATATACATGACAAAGAAGGCTCCAACCAACGATACGGGGATAACAGTAACGGGAATAAGAGTAACACGCCAGTCTCGTAAAAAGAGGAAGATAATTACAATAACCAGAATAAAGGCGATATAGATTGTCTCCTGCACTTCACTGATTGAGGCACGAACAAAACGGGTATTGTCAAAGACGTAGGTTAACTCTACATCCTCCGGAAGGTCTTTTTTCATCTCATCAACCCTTCTATACACCTCATCGGCAATTTCAATCTGATTGGATCCCGGCTGGGGAATAACCATTACAATGGTTGAGGGCTTTCCATTCACTGTCATCGACGAACGGATATCTTCGGGACCAAGTTCGGCCCAGCCAATATCACTGAAACGAACAATACGACCTGTGCTTTCCTTTATGATCAGATCATTAAACTCTTTCGCGGTAGTCATCAATCCCATGGTGCGAATAGAAAGTTCAATGGTATTACCTTCAATCTTTCCAGAGGGAAGTTCGACGTTCTCGAGCCTTACGGCATTACTCACATCAATAGGAGTTACACCGTAACCAGCCATCTTAACCGGATCAAGCCAAAGACGCATCGCATAACGCTTTTGTCCCCAGAAGTTCACCGCACTCACTCCTTTAATAGTTTGCAAACGCTCCTTCACTGTTAATTCGGCGATATCACCGATCTCAAGCAACGAACGTTTTTCACTGGACAACGATAGTCCAAGAATGGGGGATGAATCGGCATCTGCCTTTGAAACGATCGGCGGGTCGCAGTCACGGGGCAACAAACGTTGAGCACGCGATACCTTATCACGCACGTCGTTGGCTGCAGCCTCCATATCAACACCCAATTCAAACTCAACAGTAATTCGAGATGATCCTTGCGAACTAACGCTGGTGAGCGTACGGATACCCTGAATACCATTGATATTTTGTTCGAGCGGTTCGGTAATTTGATTGGCTATTACCTCCGGATTGGCTCCCGGATAACTTGCTTGAACGGAAATAATAGGAGGATCGACACTCGGAAACTCACGCACCCCGAGAAAGGTGTATCCGATTATACCAAACAGGAAAATGACAATTGTCATTACCGTGGCCAGTACCGGTCTTTTTATGCTTAATTCGGAAATTGTCATTGTGATTGTATGCTTTAACTCTCACCTCGTTCACGTCGAAAGAAGACGGTCAGGTTGGAGTTTGGTTCATCTATTTGATTCCTATGGTTAGTTATTAGTTGGATTCGATCAACTCCGCGTTGGTCACAACCCGTTCAATCTTTAAAAGAGTACCTCTCCTCAACTGAAGAACGCCCGAAACAATTATCGTATCACCCGATTTTAATCCATCAGTAATTTGCACTTGCGAAGGTGTTCGCAGACCTGTTTGTACCTGAACTGGTTCAGCCACTCCATTCACAGATTTGAACACCATATCTTTCCCCATCTCCGGCACGACAGCTTCAGACGGAATTGCAATCGCATTATCTATCTCTGCCAAATTGATCTCTACATTTACATATCTTCCCGGGGTGATTTCATGTCCCTTGTTGTTGTAATAGGCTCGCAGTGCCAACGTCCGCATACTTTCGTCCACTTTTGATTCCTGGGCATACACCTTCGCACTGTATGTTTTCAGTGATCCATGCATTCCGAATACAATATTTGTGCCATTTGAAACTTGTTCCGAATAGGCCTCCGGAATAGAAAACTCAATCTTCAGAGGTTCAATCTTGGTCAACTTCGTAATCTTGGTTTGGGGGGTAGCGAATGCTCCTTCACTCACAAAGCGCAAACCGACAATTCCGTCAAATGGAGCCCGAAGTTCTGTCAGCGCTATGTTGGCTTCAACCAGTTGAATATCGGCATTCACCGTTTCGAGGTTTGTAAAGACTGTCTCGTAGTTTTCTCGACTGACAGCATCTTTATCAAGCAACGCTCGTTGACGGAAAAGTCTATCTTCCGCCAATTTTTGTTGTGCCTGAAGTTTCAATAGTTGCGCCTGAAGGGGACGATCATTCACTTTAGCCAAAAGATCTCCTTTTTTCACTTGAGTGCCCTCGGTAAAATAGATCTTCACAATCTTTCCCGAAGTCTCAAAAGTTAAGTCCACCTCTTCATCGGCTCTTACAGTTCCCACTGTTTTAATCTTATCTGCCAAATAGGTGGGTTCGACAACATATACGTTGACGTTCAGCGTGGCATTCCCTCTACCACCACCTCCGGGAGCAGAACCTCTTCCTCCTCCGGGAATACCAGAAGGAGATCCTTGAGGAGCGGGCTCGTCACTTGTTGAATTGAATAATCGTGGGATAAAATACCATCCGGCTAATAGAATCAGGATGGCAACGATGCTAATGGTTTTAATATACTTTTTCATGTATAGAATGTTACTAGGTATGGATATTCTTCACTATAAAAACGACCAAAAACGGACATCCCATTTACTCAAGATATCCGATTTAAGTATTTGCGCCCACAAATTTAGTAAAAACGAACTATGAAAAAAATATCGTTTCACAGAACAGATGACGCTCGAATTAGACGTAGCAAAAGGAAACAGGTTTAATTCAGCATTCAAAAATATGAAATATTTTGATTTATAGCCGGGCTGTTTGTTTAACAAACAACCATAGATATTCAATTTTAAAGATGGTTATGCATGCCTAAACACATCTTGAGAAATACTCCTCGTTGGAGGTTCATCCTTTTCTATGATGCGATTCAATCATATTTCTCACTCCCTCCTCTCGAGCGAATCGCCCGAATCGCCCGATTATCTCCTCCTCTCCATAGGGTGCAACAGATCCCTCGAAACAATATTCCTTACCAATCAACGGATATTTAGCAGACGCCAGCGGATTGTAGTTGAGCAATTCATATCGAACATTCGGATCAGACTCTACAAGAAAGCGGGCAATTGCTCTGATGTTGGATTCAGTCGCCGTAAAATCGGGGATCAACGGAGTTCGAATAATCACTTTCTGTCGGATTTCCGATGTTAGTAACCGTTTGATATTATCGAGAATCAAACGATTGGATACCCCCGTATGTTTTTTGTGCATCTCCTCATCCATCAGTTTCAGATCGACGTAGATTGAGTCGAGATTATTCAACAAAGGCTTGATCTGCGGGTAAGCTATATTAAGTGTAGTTTCAATTGCAGTTCTTATCCCTTCAGATTGACAAGATCGAACGGTTTCATCGAAAAATTTCCATTGCATCAGGGGTTCTCCTCCCGAGAAGGTAACCCCACCGTTTTCACGATAAAAGGGAATATCCTTACGTATCACCTCCATAATTTCTTCAACAGAGTATCTCCTTGAATCGTATCGAATAGCTCCCGATGGGCACCGATCGACAATCTCCGTATATAAATGAGGTTCTTCCTTTCTCTTAAAGACGGGTGTATGATTCACCCATTCCACCACATTATTATTATCAGCCCGCACACACTCTTGGCAACGAATGCATCGACTTTCAAAGAAAACCACCGTGATTGCTTGATCAATCCCTTCGGGGTTTTGACACCAAACACAACCCAACGAACACCCTTTCAAGAAAATAGTGGTACGAATACCCTCCCCATCGTGTGTAGAAAATCGTTTAATGTCAAAAATGGAGCCGGTCATTATCTATTAGTTGGTTTGGATGGGTTTGATATGACAAAAAAGGATTGTGATCCAATCCTTTTATAATTAACTATCTCTCTCGTTGATTTCATTCGTTTAAGCTTTTCTCCGATATCAGCACTCCCCATAGCTGGTTCGGGCTATAATTTCATTTTGAAGTTCTCCCGCAAGCTCGGTAAAATAGGCAGTATAACCGGCCACACGAATCGTAAGACTCCTGTATTTATCGGGATCCTTTTGAGCAGCGATCAAATCTTCCCTGCGAACCACGTTAAACTGAATATGTGGAATCCGAAGATCCACAAAGGTACGCAAAAAAGAGGCAAAGGTATTCACTCCCGCCTCACTGGCGAAAAACGAAGGCAAAAACTTCATATTCAGCAAGCCGCCATTGGTAGTAAGACTTTCGTCCAACTTGGAAACAGATTTAAGCACAGCGGTAGGACCCTCAATATCCCGTCCATACACAGGCGACATTCCTCCGTCGGCCAACGGGGTTCCTGCCAAACGTCCATCGGGCGATGCTCCCACATTCTCTCCCATCGGCACATGCGCCGAAACGGTGTACATCCCCGTATGATACTTGCCTCCTCGATAGTTGATATAGGCATCGAGTCGCGAACGGAAATAAGAAGCCCACTTCGCTCCGATCAGATCCACCCAATCCACATCATTCCCATATTTGGGCACTTTGTTCAACAACATCGCCCTCAACGGTTCATATCCATTAAAGTTGGCACGCAACGCGTCAAGCAACTCTTTTCCCGACACACGTTTTTCATCGTAAACAAGCTGCTTGATAGCGGCCAAACTATCCGCCACATTGGCCACTTGGATCATTTGAATTCCTGACAGGTTGTATTTGGCTCCTCCGGCCGTAACATCTTTCCCCTTACCCATACAATCGGAGATGACTGAAGAGAGAAACGGGGTAGGAAGAAGATCTATGTGCGCCTGCTCTACCTGTTCGCAGGCACGCATCATTTTATCGATGAAATGGGAGATTTGTGTAGCAAACGCCTCTTCAAGATCACAATAAGAGGGATACGATTCGGCAATGTT
>JBKEBB010000124.1:0-4763 GCA_047972845.1 Bacteroidales bacterium | reverse complement strand
TTTTTGGCATCATTACCCTATTGAGCGCATTGTGTTTTATTCGATTAATGAGTCTGTCTGGATTGATTTAATCTTTCAATCCAGACAGACACGGTAAGATGTTATTCTGTTCGGAATGCTTTAATCCAAGTCAATCGATGCCAGATTATCTCAAACGGTCCTTGTTTGTATTTGCCTAACCACCATTTGCAGAATGCCCATTGAATCATGAGAATCATGAGTCCGATCAGAACGCATAGACTTGCGCCTGTATATTGATAAAGTGCCAGCCCGTATCCATAATAGACAAAGGAGCCAAAGAATGATTGCATGATATAACTGGAAAGGCTCATTCGTCCGAGCGGAACAAAGAATCGCATTCCAATTCCTACTCCTTTTTGATACAAAAGGATAAAACTACTTACAAGAATGGAGGTGAAGGCCAAATTGCTCCATAGCTGAGTTACTGTCTTGACAGATCCGTAATCAATGAAGTGTAATAATATAAATAGAGGGAGTGAGATGAGAAGTGTTTTCTTCCAAAAGCGAGTGTTCTCCGAATTGGTATAAAACCGTTTTTCGCGCCCTAATAAAAGTCCTATCATAAACAATCCGGCTGTTTGAGTTACTCGACCGGCCGAATAATACCAAATGAGATGACCCGGTTTTCCTTGAAAGTTTCCGATTGACATGTTTATAAAAGATGAGTCCTTCATTGTTTCGTACAATGCTTGAAAATAGGGATTGAAGAGTTCATGCATCGGAGTAACAGAGATATTTTGCCAAGTTAAAATTAGATTAATCCATTCGATGGGCTGGGATAGCAAAAAGATGATTACAAGGATCAGGTGTTTCGACTGCATATTCCGAACCGGAATCAACACTAATCCGATTATGGAATAGATTAAAAGAATATCACCTACGTAGAATGCCGTGTTGATCAGACCAAACCCAAAGAGTAGTAACAGACGCCATGCAAAACGGCCGGAGAAATCACCACCCCGTTCTTTCTGTTTGGTGAATTGCAGATAAAAGGTAAATCCGAATAGAATAGCAAAGATCGAATAGGCCTTTCCTCCAAACAAGAAGAAAAGGGAATCCCATATTATTCGATCAACCTGCCTCATCCATTCGGGTAAATGCTCCGGAGCAAAGTAAAAGTCGAAATGTTCAATGTTGTGTAGTAATAGAATGGCTACAATAGCGAATCCTCGTAGAGCATCGATGACATCAATGCGATTTGTTTTGGGAAGTGTCTGATTCATGAATTAGTTTGATTTAGGTAGTATTGATTTTCCTTGTTTTTCTGTTTTGTTATTGAGACAGATGGTATTAATTGATTGGATTATTCGGTTTGATGAAATTGAATATTCGAATTAGTTAAAAGGAGTATTCATTTTTGTGCTACGGTGTACAGGGAAATCGGTTGAGATGTACACCACAACCGATTTCCCTGTACACCGCGGATGTGGTGAAAAAGGTATGATTAGATAAATTGATTAATTGCAATGGAGTATGTATCCATATAAATGGATCAACGACTATACTCTTAAACGGACATCTTTCGGTTAAGATCATTTTATAGAGGAACAGTGACTTTTTCAAGCATTAAGGGGATATCGTTTTGTTTAATTCCCGCGGTGAGCAGTATTGCTTTATCCGCCATAAAATGGATCGCGAAGGTCTCTTTATTTCTTTCCATCCCTTGATAGGCCTGTTTGTAGAGTTGAATGGCGTTGGTTGTGTTGCCCAATATCCAATTGGTGTGTGCCGCGTTCATCATATCCTGATCGGAGGGTGCGTGTAAAAGTAATTTGTTGTAGTACTCTTCTGCCTTCTGGTATTGCTTAATTAGAACAAGAGTCCATGCGATGGATCGAATGGCTTTAATAGGATCTTTCCCCATGAATTCAACTTTGTAAAAATAGGGGAGGGCCTTCTCGTATTGTCCCAACTCGGCATACAGTTGTCCGATGCTATAGGTGATAGATAAGTTGTCGGGCAGAAGGGACTCGGCTTGTTGGAAATAGTCGATGGCTTTGTGTTTCTCTTCCAAGTGTCGGTAGCATTGCGCGATCTTTCTGATGGTCCAACTGTTCTCGCTATCGATTAATTCGGCTTTCCGAAATTCGGCTACAGCCTCCTTGTACTTACCTAACTTGTAGTAACAGAATCCCACTTTCTGGAATAACTCAGGATGGATTGATTTGCTCTCCTCAAACAGCGTGTTAAAGAGATCGATGGATTCGGAGTAATACTCTTTTTTTAGCAAAAACTCAGCAATAACCTGTTTTGATTCAGCTGAAAGGCTCTTTTTAAGGAATGGAATATTGTAAATGTCCAATCGACTCTTGAATAGGTCAGGAAATGAGTCTTTGTACGGGAAAAGTTTGATGAAGCGATACAGATCGCGAATAAACTGGTTGGAGAGATTTGATTTTTGATGCTTCTTCTCTGCTTCCAGTTCGTTTCTTAGTTGCTCATTCAATTCGGCTGATTCGTCGGAAAAACGATGCGAAAGCATGGATTGTGCCTGAGTAGGCATTTGAAGAATTGTTTGACAAAGCGAATATTTATCCGAATTACAAAGAAATCCGGATTTATCGATCGATTCAATTAATAGCGATTTTCCCGAACCTAAGTCGATGGTAAGGGGGTAAACCGTTGAATGATTTTTGTCGTAGGGAATGAACCAATTGGATACATTTCGGAAGAATGGACTGTTTTTTAACGACGCGAAGGTCATCATATGTATGTCTGCTCCCTCCATTTGAAGTTGGCTCAACTCTTGCATCTTATCGGTGAAGATACTATCATCGAGGATTGATTTCCATTCAGGATTCTTTTCAGTGTCATCGCTGTTTTTGTCGGTTTCAAACTTATTATACACCTCCTTTGATAATCGAACCATCTCGGGAAGAAGCTCCTCGGTTAGTTTTTTGGTGACTTTCTCAGTCTCTCGGCTCTGAAGCAGCTGGAGAATGATGGTTTGTATATCATTTTGAAGACGATCTTTTTCTATTACCGATTCGAATCGGAGTACTAACGTGTCGTCTGTTTCCAATATCCATTGGTGATGATAAAACGCAATTAGCGTGGCTGTCAAGGCTACTTGTGAAACAGACAATTCAGGATGGCTGATATAGTCAATCAACAGTTGTAGTCTGGCGGAGGAGTATCGCTCGAAAAGATTGAACATGGTTGCTACAACAATGAGATAATGAATCTCACGTGGCCACGTGTCTGTCTGTATCTTCTTTAATTGTTCATTATGTTCGATCGATGATCCGTTGGATAACCAAATGGTACTGAATAGATCCACCAACTGCTTCTCATATTCTCTTCTTAGTGCAAGTCGGGTCTCAATCTCTTGCGATTGAACATCGCTCGATTCGTACATACTGATCTTGTCTATGGCATCGATCAATCTTTTTTCTATTGCCGAAAGATTCAATCCGTTGATTCGCTGATTGGTCCTCCATTGTTGATAGTAGTAATCGGTTGAATGGGTTTGTTGAATGGTTTGAAATACTGAGTCGGCAATATCGAGACATTCGATTACGATCTTCTTGTAGATGCTGTCTTTCTCCGGATCGTCCACTACCCCAAAGTAGGTTAAAAGATTGTTGTAAGTGGTTTGAACCTCCTCTAACTTGATGGCGAACTGATTCATTTCATGTTCGTATATCCAATGCTGGATATTCAAAATGGCATCATATATCCGCTTTGATTTGAGTAGATTGACTATTTTTTGATGTCTAATTTGTTCCAGATGTATATCCATTGTATTTACTTGGTCTATTCAGATGTTATTTTTAAGGGTCGATAACGAACAATCGGTAGCCATGCGGGCCCTATGTCATTTAACTATCATAGCATCCCAAAGGGCCTCAATCGGATGAAGTGCGGTTTTCCCTGTTCCATCCTTAATGTGAGTTCTACAACTTGTGCCTCCTGCTACTACGATCGTAGATGCCGAGGCGGATCGTACTGTCGGGAATAGTTTCTGCTCTCCTATCTGCATGGAGAGATCATAGTGTTCCTTCTCGTATCCGAAAGCACCGGCCATACCACAACATCCGCTTGGAATTTCCTTTACCCTGTATCCTTTTAGCAGAGAGAGCATATTGACTACACTTGCGGATGAGGCAAGTGATTTCTGATGACAATGGGCGTGGAATATAACCTCCCTCTCATCGTCTTTGAAATAATCAGCGGGGATGAGATTATTATCACGAAACGTTTTTATGATCCATTCATCGAAAAGATAACTGTGTTGAGCAATTCGCTTCGCCTCTTCGGTGAAATCATCGTTGTTAAAGGATAGATACTCGTCTCTTAATGTAAGCAGACACGACGGTTCGATCCCGATAAGGGGTGTGTCGGAGTCTATAATGGAGTGCAGCGCCTTTACATTCTTAGCCGCTATTTTCGTTGCTTGTCTCACAAGTCCTTTTGAAATATGGGTTCGACCGCTCTCTTCGATCGGGGCAATGATTACGGTATAACCTAATTGTTGTATAATCTCTTTTGCTTTTACCCCTATGTGAGATTCATTGTGGCGTGTGAATTCGTCAACGAACAGATATACTACTCCTCTATTTATTGTTTTTGAAGAATGCTCCCTTTTCGATAACTGTTTTTGCCACTTGGTGGAGGAGAGCTTAGGGATTGACCGATTAGGAGAGAATCCCATTGTCGATTTAATCACATTCCCTATCAATGAATCAACAACGGCATTGTATAGCCATGGGATATGACTGAATAGCTTTTGTATATGATGA
>JBKEBB010000107.1:0-5670 GCA_047972845.1 Bacteroidales bacterium | reverse complement strand
AAAGACTGTTCTTTTGTCCACGTAGTCCGCATCCCCTGACATTATTAAAGCTTTGAGCCGGACCATTGTCACTTGTAAAAATTATCAAGGTATTTTCGGATAAACCCATTTGATCCAACGCATTTATCAATCGACCGATTTGACGATCCGTTTCAGCCATCACCTTGGTAAAAGCCTCTTCAGATTCCCATTCTTTCTTATTATCCCTAAGATCCTCGGGAACCCATGGTGTATGAACATCATCCGGCCATAAATTGATATAAAAAGGTTTCCCAGCTTGTTTTTGAATGTATTCCACGGTTTTATCCACAAAATATCCGGTTCGATTCCATCGTTTGATACTGTCGTCGTTGCACCATATCCAATTACTTGCGGTCAACAATGGGTCAGGATTGGTACTTTCCCATGTCGAGATGCAATAATCAAAACCATATTTAAGGATGGAAGGCGCATTATCTACATCACGACCACCTCCCATGTGCCATTTTCCAATATGAGCAGTTGCATAACCTACTTTTTGAAATTCACGTGATATCATCGGTGCATTCAAATCAACAAAATCCCGCTGTTCATGATTCTTATTGTGGACTTTATCTGACAGGTAGGTGTTAATCTTGTGGCGTATGGGAAACATTCCGGTCATCACTCCGGTTCTCGACGGAGAACTCACAGGAGCGGCAGAATAATAATGATCAAAACGAATTCCATCTTTTGCTAATTGATCTATGTTGGGAGTCGGAGTATATCTTCCTCCATAACAACCGACATCCCCAATTCCCATATCGTCAATATAAATGAGAATGACATTCGGACGCTCGGCAACGGACGGAGTAACGGCACCAACAGTGGTGAGGGCAAAGAGAACAGAGTGTTTTACTTTCATGATCGGCAATCTAAGAGAATATGAGTTCGGTTATTATTAAATATTTCTTTGATTACAAAGATAACTTATTTCTCCTTTGACAGGAGATCGTATCACGAATTTGAAAGAATGATATATAGAAAAATGTAATAATATTTGGAATGAAAAGTATTGTTCGTAAATTTGCGAACAGATAAACATATTGTTCAATAAATCACGTTACCAAAATACAACACATTATGGATAGCAATCAAATAAAAGAGATGGTAAAGCAAAAGTACAGTGAAATTGCTTTACAAAATAGTGAGTCGAGCTGTTGTGAATCAAGCTGCTGCACGTCGGATTATTATAAAATCATGTACGAAGACTACGATGGTATAACCGGTTACAACAAGGATGCCGATCTGGGGTTAGGTTGCGGTATTCCGACTAAGTTTGCCGGAATAAAAAAAGGCGATACGGTGGTAGATTTAGGATCGGGAGCTGGTAACGACTGCTTTGTGGCAAGAGCTGAAACCGGAGAAACGGGCAAAGTGATCGGAATTGACTTTTCGGACACAATGATTGAGAAGGCTCGTCAGAATACAGCTAAGAAGGGATTCGACAATGTTACCTTCCTAAAAGGTGACATCGAAGATATGCCGTTGGAGAATGGTATCGCCGATGTAGTGATAAGCAACTGTGTACTCAATCTACTTCCCAAAAAGGATCTCATCTTTCGGGAGATCTTTCGCGTGTTGAAGTCAGGTGGTCATTTCTGTATCTCGGACGTTGTAATGCGGGGAGAATATCCCGCCAAGTTAAAAGGAGTTGCCGAGCTCTATGTGGGTTGTGTTTCGGGAGCCATCCAACAAGAAGAGTATTTGAACGAAATAACCAAAGCGGGATTCACAGATACACGGATTGTTAAAGAGAATCTGATTGTTGTTCCCGATGAAATATTGAAAAAATATCTCACTTCGGAAGAGTTCGTTCAGTTTAAAGAAGAGAACGTGGAAGTGGTTTCGATTACAGTTACTGCAAAAAAACCTATTGTCTGTTGTCAATAAATAAGCCGATTTATCACAATAAATTATTAATCGTATGAAAAATGCAATTCTCACACTTCTTGTTCTTCTATCAATGACTGCTTGTCAATCATCAGGCAGCAACAAAAGTGAATCTACCGAGAGTAAGGCGGCTGTTGAGGCAGCAATTGATCCTTCGGTAACACACGTCTATTACATTCATGGCAAACAACGTTGCAAAACCTGCGTGACTGTCGGTGAAGTGACTAAGAAAACAGTGGAGACATTCTACGGAGGGAATGAAAAAGTGCGCTTCATCGAGATAAAAACCAGTGAAGCGGATAACGAAGCTTTGATAGAAAAGTTAGGAGTAACCTTCAATGCATTGATCGTAGCCAAAGGAGACAAATTAACCAATCTGACCGAACAGGCATTTGCCACCGCGCTGAACAATCCCGAGAGCTTACAAGCAAAACTCAAAGAGACCATCGACAGTTACCAACAATAACAACAAACAAACCCGATCATATGGAGTGGCTACAACAACTTGTTGACACCTACAAAAGCGACTTACCTCTATTGACCGCATTTATTCTGGGCCTGATGACAGCCATCAGTCCTTGTCCTATGGCGACAAACATCACCGCGACCGCCTATCTGAGTAAAGAGCTTAGCAACAAACGGGCTGTACTGATCAGCGGATTGCTCTACACCCTTGGCCGGATGGTAAGTTATACCGCACTGGGACTGATCATCTATTTCGGGGCAAGTCAATTTAAGATTGCCAGATGGGTCGAAGGCCTCGGAGGTGTTTGGCTTGGAGTAGCACTGATTCTCATTGGATTTTTAATGCTTGACATTATACGGATCAACATCAAATTGTTTGATCGATTTGCTCCAAACACTGATCGTATTAAAACAAAAAGAAGGTCCCTCAACGCGTTGTTAATGGGAATTGCATTTGCTTTGGCATTTTGTCCGTTCAGCGGAGTACTCTACTTTGGAGTACTCATTCCTATGACAATCGCATCACCGTGGGGACTGCTGCTTCCTCCCATCTTTGCCATCGCCACCGGACTACCCGTGCTGGTGATCGCTTGGTTGTTGGCTTACAGTGTGGGGAGTATTGGAAGATTTTACAACTCAACCCGTACTATGGAAAAATGGTTTAAACGGATTGTCGCACTCCTATTCATAGGTGTGGGCATCTATTATTTTGTGACTAACATCTAAACAAATCGATATGGATATTAAGATTCTTGGCACCGGATGTGCCAAATGCAAAAACACCACAGAGGTGGTAAAGAGAGTGGTAGAGAAAAGCGGAATAGAGGCTACGATCACCAAGGTAGAAGATATTATGGAGATCATGCAATACAACGTGATGTCAACACCTGCCATTGTGGTGGATGGAGTTATTAAAATAAAAGGACGTGTGCCTTCCGAAGAGGATGTGAGAAAGGTGTTGGGATTGTAACCTATGGAAACAAGAAACGAACTGAAAATTCTGTTTTGGATTGTCGTTACCTTTGCCGCGCTTTTCTTTATGCCGGTGGGCAATGAGACATTCACCACAGCCATTGCCGCTACTCTCGATCTGACAAAATGGTACGCGCAGGAGCATGTTATCCTCTGCCTCCTTCCGGCATTCTTTATCGCCGGAATGATCTCCATCTTCGTCAGTCAGGGAGCAGTGCTCAAATATTTCGGCGCGAATGCAAGTAAATGGCTTTCATACACGGTGGCAAGCGTATCGGGAGCCATACTGGCAGTTTGCTCATGCACCATACTGCCTCTCTTCTCGAGTATCTACAAACGTGGAGCGGGATTAGGTCCGGCCATCGCGTTTCTCTATTCCGGTCCGGCCATCAGTATTCTGTCCATCATCCTCACGGCTCGAATTCTGGGCATCGAGATGGGCGTGGCACGCACCATCGGAGCCATCTCTTTTTCTATAATCATCGGATTGATCATGTCATTCATTTACCGGAAAGAGGAGAAGACAAAGAAAGAGGAGCAGATGAACTTTCCAATTATGGAAGAAAAAAGAGCGGTCGGACAGACTGCATTCCTATTCTTTACGCTGGTAGCTATTCTTGTATTTGCCAACTGGGGACACCCGGCACCTGACGATACAGCCAGTTTGTGGTATTTCATCTTTACCTACAAATGGCAGATCACCGCTGGGTTGGGACTACTACTGTGTGCTTCGCTCATATACATTCTCAAGATCAAATGGCTATGGGTGATTATCGGTGCCGTTCTTACAGCCAGTTCCGCATGTATGGCAAACAAGTGGATCGCGAATCCCACATTCGTACCTCTTATTCCTATGTTGGTTGCTATCGCCGCGTTGAGCGTGGTGACCCTCTTTGACAAACGCGACGACGACAACCGCGAATGGACTCTCTCATCATGGAGCTTCGCCAAACAAATCATGCCTTTATTGGTCGTTGGTGTGATTACCGCCGGATTTCTGTTAGGTTCAACCCACGACAGCACATCCATTCCCGGTATCATTCCTAACGAATGGATCGAATGGGCCGTAGGAGGAAATTCATTGGCTTCCAACTTTTTCGCCTCATTTGCCGGAGCATTCATGTATTTCGCTACTTTGACAGAAGTGCCAATCATTCAAGGACTGCTCGCTTCGGGCATGGGCAAAGGTCCTGCCTTGGCTCTTCTATTGGCCGGTCCCTCTCTTTCGCTTCCCAACATGTTGGTTATACATGGTGTGATGGGAACAAGAAAGACGATTGTTTATGTCGTACTTGTAATCGGTATGGCAACGCTATCAGGATCTATTTTTGGAACATTCTTTTAATTCAATTGTCATAAAAAATCAATCAATCGGATTTATCGGTGGGGGTAGGATTACTCGTATTTTCCTACAAGCTTTCACCAATGCAGGTGTATCGTTTGATTCGATCGCCGTTTTTGATATCAATCCCGAGGTAACTTCTAAATTAAAGAAGGCATACCCTCAAGTGACCATTACCAATATGGAAGAGGCATCCGCCCAACCGATCGTATTTTTGGCTCTTCATCCTCCCGTTCTGATGGAATTTCTTTCCAATCAAAGCGTCTCAATCAATGAGTCCATTATTGTCTCTCTCGCGCCCAAAATAACGATTGCAAAGATTGCGTCAGTACTCAACAACGAACAGATTGTCCGCATGATTCCGAATGCCACATCCTACATCAACGAAGGATATAATCCAATCACGTTTGCCGACTCGATAAACGCTGACCTGAAAGCATCCGTTCTCAATCTGCTGAAACCTTTGGGAAAAACCATTGAAGTAGCGGAAAAGAAACTCGAAGCGTATGCCATTTTGTCGGCCATGCTGCCTACCTATTTCTGGTTTCAGTGGAACAAATCAGAGGCAATTGGGGTAGAGATGGGCATGACTCCAGAAGAGAGTAAAGAGACCTTGAAAAATACTCTTATTGGAGCGATACACCTCTTATACGACTCCAACCTCCCGTTTGAAGGGGTGAATGATTTGATTCCGGTCAAACCGATAGCGGAACATCAATCTCAGATTGAGGAGATCTATCAAACCAAACTTCTCGGGCTGTTTGACAAAATCAAACCGTAAAAGACAACGCACTTGATCCCTCTAAAAAAAGGAATATACCTTTTGAGCAAAACGAGTAAACGTTTTATGCAAAAGGTATATTCCTTTTTATACAGACGTATTGTCCCGTCCTGAAATAGCGTTACACAAAAGAAGGTAAGTTATGGAAGTAAATTGTAAGAGTCTGTATATCAGGCGCAGTCAGAGGGATTATCCATTA
>JBKEBB010000060.1:0-6305 GCA_047972845.1 Bacteroidales bacterium | reverse complement strand
CTACGTTTTCCATTGCATTTTTGAATGTGATAAGGTTGAACGACTGGAAGATGAATCCGATCATCCTATTTCGGTAATCCGCGCTTTGGGTTTCACTAAGTCCTCTGATTAAAACATTGTTTAGATAATATTCTCCCGTATCGTAGTTATCCAGAATTCCAAGAATGTTGAGTAGGGTTGATTTTCCTGATCCTGAAGCTCCCATAATTGAGACAAACTCTCCTTTTTCAATCTGCAAATTGATACCTTTGAGTACATGAAGCGGAGCTCCTCCGAAGTAAGTTTTGTTGATTCCTTTAAGGGTTATCATTGTTTCTTTGTTTTCTATATTATATATATACGCATATTCATCCTGTAAGGTTGCATTATTTGTGCAAAAATAGGAATATTTATTTTGTTAATTTTACTTCATTGAGGGATAACTGTTTTTAAACAAAAATATAACTGTCTGACATGAATTTTTAATTTAATTATCAACTGATTGTCTTTGGGTTGTCCTAAAAAAACGTTCGGTGTATTTGTTCAAGATACTTTTGTAAATACACCGAAGGTTAATAATTTGTCTTATTTTTGTTGTGCATCCATTCGTTGGATTGTTGGATACATCTCTCCTTTTCTTATTGATATTTAGCCCTTTCTAACCGGATATCATTAGTCTATCTTTTTAGTTAGCTTGACGACTTGTTACAATTCTGAAGCTCTCTCCATTATATGATGCATTTCCCGATAAATTGTTTCCTTTCCAATTCAAAGAAACTAAAACAGACTCACCTTCTACCGTTACATAGAATGTCACTTTTAATAGATCGGATTTAAATGAGGATACAGGCACATTATATCCATCCATTTTAACTGTAGGAACACCTTTCACAAAGTTTATCTCTGCCTTTTGATATCCATAAGGGGCATTTGATACTTGAGCTGTCCATTTTCCTTCCAATGCTTGGGATAGGTTGAATTGTTCGCATTTAACGTGGATGATTGATCCATCCAAATCTGTTTTAGCTACCACCCCATTTCCATTCTTTTCGAGAATAACGCTTATTTGTGCTCCTTCAATGTTGAAAAGTGCATTGGCCTTATCTCCTTGCATTGTCACCTTTTCTGCTTTGATTTCATAGCCTTGGGATAATAATGATGCATACAGGGCATCTCCCTTTTCACCGATGGCAATTATTCCATTTTGATATCCGTAGGGTAATGTTCCGTCATTGTACTGCCATGTTCCTACCAGATTGTTTTTTGAATGAATGGAAGCGACAACAGATAACGCAACACAAATAGCAGTAAATACTGTAAATACTCTTTTTGTTTTCATAAGTTATTATTTAATAATTGAGATACGAATATTTATTCAATTCAAAGGTAATGTTAGTTGTACAAGTGATAAACGGATAATCGATGAACTCCAATTTAATTGGGATGAAGTGCGGGAAATTGAATATGAGTATATATTATCCTCCAAGCCAATGTAAAAAATCGGAGACTTTCACTCGACTAATTAATAGATCATTGTCATATTTGGGCTGAAGTGTTACTTTTAATCTTCCCGCAAAATACTTCGATACATTCCCAATGGAATATATCGAAGCGATACATCCTCTGGTGATCCGGAAGAAGTGCTGCGGATTGAGTTCCGATTCTAACTTATCCAACGTTTGGTCAATTATGTTACGCCTTCCATCCACACTAACCACGATGGATACCTTATCTTCTGAAACAAAATAGGCAATCTCATCCATCTCAATGTGCCTGTACCGATCTCCCGATTTTACCAATACCCTCGTTTTGTAGTTCTTTTGTGGCTGATGAATAGTTTCGAGCAGTTTACCGATATCCATCTTTTTTCCAAATGATTCAAATTTCTTTACGGCTCTTACAAACTCATTTTCATCAATTGGCTTTAACAAATATCCGATTCCATTGACTTGAAATGCTTGAATAGCGAATTGATCATATGCCGTAGTAAAGATAATCGCCTCTTCCATTTCAATTTCTTTGAAAATATCGAAGCATGAGCCATCAGAGAGTTGAATATCCATAAATACAAGATCCGCTTTATTTGAGCTAAACCATCTTATACTCTCCTCCACAGATTGAATGGTTTTCACCACATTGTATCCCGGCAAATGGAGTTTTAAGAGACGCTTCAACTCCTCTTGGGCAAAGAGTTCATCTTCAATAATAACGACGTTCATAACATAGGTAGTTTTACGGTAAACAATTGATCGGTATGATACACTTCTACCGTGCGATCATCAAGCAACTCGTATTTTCTCTTCAAGTTACTAAGTCCGATCCCATTCCCCATTTCGTTACTTATTTTCGGATTAACATTGTTCACCACACATATAAAGTCCGACTCAATGTAGATTTCTATTTTCAAAGGACGATCTACATCAACAATATTATGGTTGACCGCGTTCTCAATAAGTAATTGCAACGACATGGGCGGTATAAATCGTTTATTATGATTCTTCTCCACCTTCATTTCAACGATTAATCCTTTTCCAAATCGGATTGTTAGTATGTCGATGTAATTCTGCAAAAAGAGTATCTCCTTTTCAATTTCAATCAGATTTTCTCCTTCAAAAGATAAAACATAGCGATATATGTGGGATAATTTTTTGGTAAACTCGACCGCTTTAGCTTGATTATTATGTATCAACGAGGTCAAAACATTCAGGCTGTTAAACAAAAAGTGAGGATTAATTTGTCCTTTCAGTTGTTTATACTGAAAATCGAGTAATTCGCTCTTTAATCGTTCAATCTCAATCTCTCTATCTTTACTTTGAGTGAAGAAATTGAGAAATTCGATCATGATAAACATAAATACCGATATGATCAGCCCCAAGATCATGCTTGGACTAAACGTAATGTATCGGATGTATTTTATTAGATTTTCTAGTTGTACATTGTAAAAGAAGCTGTTTCCAATAATCCAAAATATGATTCCCAATAAAATTGACACCACCAGCCCGATAGCAATTCGAACAAATGTATGTCTATTCAGATAGTCAAGTTTATTGGCCCATTTTACATATTGTTGCAGTCCTACAAACAAGGCTATGCTTGAAGGAAGCCCGATATTAAGAATGCGAAGATAAAATGGCAAATGAAACTGTTCACTGTTTGAAACAAACATAACCAGCATCATAGATAGCGACATGAAAAGCGCCATCCCTCCATATAAAAGATAGAGTATCGGGTGTGTTTGAAAACGGTTTCGTTTGATTATCATTTGCAGTAAGGTAAGAATGCAAACGTACTACATACAATTGATTTTTTAGAATAAAATCCGATGAACTCCACTATTTAATGGATGAACTCGCTATTTGCTCTAAAAAAGTTGGGAGATCTCCTTATTTTGGTAAGTTAACTCGACAAGTTGTTCCTTCTCCTAAGGTTGATTTAATCTCAAATTCACCACCGAGCAATTTCGAAAACTCAATACAGAGGGATAGCCCCAGCCCACTACCCTCTTCATTCGATGTGCCAAGGGTGGTTAGTTGTTCTTTTCGGGCTAATATCTTTTTAAGATTGTCTTCACTGATTCCACAGCCATAGTCTTTCACCTCCACAGTAAAATGATTTGCTGTTTCATCTATTGTTACCTCTACCTTGCCTCCCTCATAGCTGAATTTGCACGCGTTGCTAAGCAGATTCCTAGCAATTGTTTTTACCACGTCAGCATCTGTAACAACTTCCAGGTATTTAGGCGAATTGATCGAAATTTGGATGCCTTTGCTCTGAAACATTACATTGTATAATTCAACTAAACCTTCAACATTTGACGCTATGTCAATTGTTCTTTTCGCAATCTTCAATCGACCCAGTTGTTGTTTAGTCCATTTCAATAGGTTATCAAGCAAAATAAACATATCGCTTGTAATGTTTTGGGCACCTACAAGCATTTCGAGCCTTTCTTCTCCAATATCTTCTTTCTTTAAACTATCCGAAAGATAATCCAAAATCATTTTAATCGATGAGAGTGGACTTCTAAGATCGTGGGCAATGAGATTATACATTTTGTCTCTTCCTGCAATAGTTATTGAAAGATCATCCGCTTGTTTCTGAATAATCTTCCTCGCATTAATCAACTTGAAATTTAAAAGCAATGACACTACGAGGGAGGTTCCAATAATAATCAGAATAATACTGATGAAGATTATCTCTTTGCTATACGCCATATACAATGGTATAGGCCGATTTTCATAGATGGTGTTTTCAGGAAATTGTTCTTCGCTTAAATTGAATTTTTGGATAGCTTTCCAATAAACCACCGGATTATCGGCATTGAGTTCAACCATTTCAATTTGATTCACAGGAACTCCATCAATAATCTTATGGATAATCTGTGCCACACCGATTCCCCATACCGATGCATCCGAGTAGTATCCTCCGAGGAAGTACTCATGAGCGTTTCTGATATAACTCGCGTTCACGACAGGCACTTTAGCCGCTTGCGCGATCTGAGGATAAATGTAGGTTTCGTAGTAGTTGTTAGTGAATTCAGTTGTCACCCAATGGGCGAAGAGTATTCCTGTTTGGGGAGAAAACTTCTCAATCTCACTAAACAACGAATCGGTAGTTACAAATCTTGAATCGTAAAAATGCACCTCATAGCTCGGATACTTGGATGCCATATACTCTCTGGCTTTATGTTTGGAGTAGAGTCCGAAGAACCGAATATTGGAGATTACCGCGAGACTGTTTATGCCCGGTGTGACTGATGCAATTAAATCAATGTCTTTTTCAACATTTACTCCTTGCAGGATTCCTGTCACTTTATTCTTATCTCTGATTTGTTCTGTTGGAACGAAATCATGAGCCTCAAAATCCCTGTGTTCCATATAGGTTTCAAGTGATAGAGATAAGGGTTTTACAGCAACCAATACTACCGGTAGATCTTTTATGTTTTCATTATCGGAGGCTCTGTAGCACATCCAAGCCTCATCTGCGACGAGGACTAATAAATCAGGTTTGTCATTTTTAATATGCTCATCAATAATATCATTGAAACGATGCAACCAGACATTCGGATTTCTAAAATCCTCCACCGAAAGATGTTCGATTGATATTTCTGTTTTTCCTTTTGAAAGTCTGGTAAGGTTGTTGTTAATCGATTCCAGAATGTTATTACTCCAACGATATAGCGGTCCGAAAGAGCTGATTGCTAATACTTTCTTTACGTCTTTCTCGTTTCTCACACCTGCTCCCCGATAATATAGATCATCAGATAGATTCTCGGGCAGACATTTTTCTACCGGCTCTTTTGAGAAGATGTGTGTATAGGAGGTTATAGTAAGAAATGATATTAGCAATATAAAATTTCGTCGCATATGATCAGAAATAGGTGTTTGGTGGTAGTGCTTAAGTTAATTTCAAAATGCAATTAATTTAATTCGTTAATTAAAATGCTAATAATCAGATGCACAAATGTAGCCTTATTTTTCATTATTCCAAAATAATACACGAATAAAGAATATTTTATTTCTTATTTATGATACAATCTTACAAAATGATAGAAATATATGAATATTATATGATAAAATTCACACCAAATCCACGGAGATTATATTTCAAAGAGAGTAATATAATATCTTACTGCAAAAAATATAAAATGAATCACATCACCTATTCTTGTATTTTTTGAGAAACTATTCTATACCTTGAAGAATTTATTCAGTTTATATAAATGCCAAAGAATCGCATAGATTATGGCTCCTTGTACGAATGTGATCAACACATTTTGATATGGGCCTAAGAATTGCGCAGTTCCCACCAACAGATCATTTAGCGGCTGTTTAATTCTGAGTAGATTAAACATCATGTAGGCCAAGATCGAGTTCATTCCATATGGTTTGAGCCAAACAAGTTGTTTTCTAAATCCTCTTACATCTACCAGATAGTAAAACAGAGCCATCAGAAGAAAACAATATCCACTGCTTAACAAAGTCATCGAACTGCTCCATACTTTTTTCACTATCGGATGCTGTATATCCCACACGATTGCTACCACGCACATAGCCACCCCTACCCCTATAAGCCATCCTATTTTTTGCTTCCAAACTCGTTTACTCTTTAATATAACACCCGCGAAATAGCCTGTCATAACAGTAACAGTAAAGTTGAGCGAACTTAAAATCCATGTATAATGATAGCTATCACTGAAATTCCATGTGGTGTGTGCCTCATCCCACTTCACGCTGTCACGAAAACGTCCGAGTACCGCTTTGTCAATTATCTCCGCTAAGTTTCCTTCAGGAGTATAGTCACCCCACCACGTATATAGTCCCCAAAAG
>JBKEBB010000043.1:0-27849 GCA_047972845.1 Bacteroidales bacterium | reverse complement strand
CGTACTGTGAAGATTAAAACGTATAGACGAAAATTGGAGATGCCTGCAGGCATCTCCAATTAATCAATTCTACTATTTTTATATTATTAATCCTGTAACGGTTTTTCAGGACGATACATATAATGTGGTAGGAGTAGGGTAGTGCTGTTCGTTTTTATTGAGTGGATATAATAAAAACAACAAACCCCTCAACAGTCGTTTGATCGACTATCAAGGGGTGTCATACAATGAATATTCTCTCTATATTTAGCGGATCTTGAGTGCTTTCAGGGCACATGTACCGGAAAGTAGTTTGATCTGAATATTATTTGGGTTGAGGGTTTCTGTTGATTCGGAGCTTTCAGCTTTTGAAACAGTCCACTCGAGATCTTCATCATGGAGATCTGTACTTATATTCAAATGATAGTTTCCCGGGGAGAAGGAGATACCAACTGTAATCCATTTGTTTGTGGGTGTGTCAATACGTTTCGCATTGTATTTGTTTACCGCATTGTATTCATCCGGTGTCAATCCGTTTGGAACAAGTAGAAACGTATTCGTTCCTGAGGGCTCAGCGAGGGATGGAAACGAAAGAAGAAGAGTTCCATCATCGCTTAACCGAACCTTCGCTTTCCATTCGAATTGATCGAATGAAATCGCACTGATAGACTCGTTGAAGGTGAGTGTTGTGGGGGAGGTCATCTCCATTACTCCCTCGTTTTCTTGATATGATCCTTCTACCGTCCAATTGGTCATCGGGTGCCAGTTGAATGAGCAGCCGACAATCAGAATGGATAACAGGCAGAGCAGCACTTTATTCATGTGACTTTTCTTTCTTGTTTTTGAACTCTTTTCGTTCGATTGCATACACAATCACTAATGAGATACCGGCGCAAAACATTACACTTGCTCCCATAACTGTTTCTATCAATTGATGGATTCTGAAATTTTGGGGCAAATCGAGTTGATTGAATCCGGCTGAAACGAGACCTCCGACAAGGATTCCGGCTCCGATACCCAAAAGGATACCTCCAATGCGAAGAGTAGAGAACGATGGGAGAGAGATCCGTTTGGTTGTAAGTGGGGTGATGTCGGGCAAGGTACCCTTCAATTGATTCAGTTCGCTGAGTTTTTCGATCAGCATAATACGTTCGCGTCTGCGTGCAAACAGTTCAAACAGGGAGTAAATACTGTAAGCGACGATAGCCACTGTAAGAGGGACGTAAATAAATTCTAACATAGTTGTAATTGGTTTTAGTTATTGTAATACTTTTCTTGATTATACGCCTGTGCAATTGCTTGGTGAAAGAAGCTATATCCTGTAAATGGATTGTTAGTTAGCTGCTTTCACTTCTTTTGACGACATGCCTCTGAAAAGGTTACAGTTACTGTACCAAAAATTGTTTTATATGAGAGATATAGGGATAAAAAACGGGAATTCACTTAATCGAATTAAGTAAATTCCCGTATTGATCTTTTATTAAGAAGTTCTATCCTTCCAAGTTATTACGTTGGATATTCTTCTGTTAGATTTGAATTATGCGAATTCACCCCAGTTGGTGTTGCGCATATCTCCTGTTTGGTTGAAGGCGTTGTGGAATGCCAACGCGGCTCTAAGATTTTGTGGAGTATGTGCTTTTTGTCCAATCTTCAAGTAATCCCACAATTTTTGTTTGTATTCGGGGTGAACGCAATTCTCGATAATTGCTTCGGCACGTTGAATAGGCGATTTTGCACGAAGGTCGGCCACACCGTATTCTGAAATGATGATCTTAACCGAGTGTTCGCTGTGGTCAAGGTGTGAAACCATTGGCACAAATGCACTGATCGCCCCATTTTTAGCCACCGAAGGAGTGGTGAAAATCGACATGAAGGCGTTGCGGGTGAAATCGCCCGATCCTCCAATTCCGTTCATCATTTTAGTACCTACTACGTGAGTAGAGTTCACATTTCCGAAGATGTCTGCTTCGAGGGCGGTGTTGATTGTAATCAATCCCATGCGACGAACCAATTCGGGGTTGTTTGATATCTCTTGAGGACGAAGAACCACCTTGTTGCGGAAGAAAGAAAGATCGGAGTGCAGTTCGTTCATCGCGGGTTGGCTCAATGTCAACGAGCAGCCGCTCGCGAATTTACAGTTGCCGTCGCGCATCAGTCCTACTACCGCGTCTTGAATTACTTCGGTGTACATTTCGAAAGGAGGAATGTCGGGGTTTGATCCCAGACAACCCAATACGGCGTTGGCAATGTTGCCTACACCCGATTGGATGGGGAGGAAAGTAGCGGGGATAATGCCACGTTTAATCTCTCCGGCAAGGAAGTTGGCTACATTCTCGCCAATTCTCATAGTAACCTCGTCAAGCGGACTGAAACCACCTACTTCGTCGGGAAGATCCGTTTCATCAATACCTACTACCTTTTTGGGATCAATTTTGAGGTAAGGAACGCCGATACGATCACTCGGTTTGTAGATGGGTATTTCGCGTCGGTAAGGAGGATCGAGAGGCTGGTAGATGTCGTGCATACCACGCATCTCTTTAGGTTGCTGTTTGTTCAGCTCAATGATGATGATATCGGCCAGTTGGCAGATTGTCGGAGAGATACCCACACCGGTGGTTGGGATCACTTCGCCATCTTCAGTGATATCGCACGCTTCAATCACGGCTACATTGATTTTACCAAAGAATCCGTAGCGAAGATCTTGCGCCAACTGAGATAAATGGTAGTCAACATAGTGTGTGCGATTAGAGTTCAGCGCATTGCGTGAGTCTTTATTGGATTGATAGGGGGTGCGGAATCGAATCGCGTTGGCACGAGCCAACTCGCCGTCCAAGGAATCACCGGTTGATGCTCCGGTTATTACTCCGATCTGGAATGGACGTCCCCGCTCGTGTTCGGCAACAGCAATCTTTGCCAATGCTTTTGAAACTGCTTTCGGACTTCCTGCCGCGGTAAATCCGCTGAATCCTACATTATCGTTGTTCTTAATGTAGCTTGCTGCCTCTTCGGCGGTGATGAATCTGTACGACATAATCGACTAAAGTATGAAGTGTTTGTTTGTTAATCCGATCTCTTGAACTGAATTTGGATCATCAGGAAAAATGCATACGATTGATTATTAAATGTTTGACGTTTTTAATCTACCGTTACGCGATGCAAAATTACTAAATTATTCAGTGCAAAACTCTATTTTACTGCTTTTTCACTGATAATAAAGAGTATTAGAACAAAAAAAGCTGTCTCGGGATGAGACAGCTTTTAGAGAGATGTAATTTTGAATGAGAAGATCTCTTCTTTTATTTGCGAATTTCGGGAACTATCGCATTGGAGAAATCATCATACAAAGGAGTGGTAACAGAGATGCTGTCTCCGTTATCGCCTACCGCTGTCATTGCCATAATACGGATTGAACTGAAGGCTCCACGACGCATAAATTGCGCGGGAATCTGCATTCCGGAACGCATCTGAGGCATCTGAGGAGTGGGAAGTGTGATTGAGGTGGCTCCTTCAGGGATATTGATCTCATATTTATACATATAACAGTAGTTGTATGTGTTGTTTTGTGAGGGATATCCGATGTGGTTGTGCGATGCGAACCAAGCTATGTTGTCTTTGTTTAGGAAAGGCTTGGTGATAGATAGCACCTCGATATCATCTTCAGCAAGAACGCGGTTGTAATGCTGACCGAAAAATCCATTCCAAGAGGCGAACTTAATGTTTTGTTTGCTTTCGCCTACAGTGAAGTCTCCTTCAGTTTCGCGCATGGCCGCAGCGAGAATATAGACCTTCTTGTAGTTTCCTTCGGGCAATTTGATGGTTTGTCCGTTGGCGGCCAACGCATTCATCTTTTCGTCCTCTTTGTTACCGATTTTGAATACAATGCCTTCGCTTACGATCTCATCGGGGATCAGCTCGGCGGGATAGTTCAAACCACGTCCCGCATCCACACGGTTTTCGTCCCACGACATAACGTCTTGATCAAACTCAAGCGCGATAGGAGTTTGTTTAATGGCGGAGGGTGCTGAGTTGGCCAGTTTCACGGCAAATGAACGGATGCCAAAGTAACCCATATTGGTGGTAAGAGCGTTTCCGCTGAAAGATACATCGCCGATACGTTTCTCTTGTCCATTCACCTCGTATGCTTCAGCAATCGGAGCAGCGAACGTTAGTTTTACTCCCGACTGATCTTTTCCAGTCAGTTCGTTCACGCGAACAATCATATAATCGCTCTCTTCAGCCTTTTTCAAAGCCATCAAGCCCACTTTGGGAGAACTGATTTGTAGGAATGCGAACTCTTTTCCCAATGTGCCTTTGTGCTTGGGAGCTTCGAACGATACCAATGGTTTGTTGAGAAATTCGGCTTGCCAAGGGGTTTCGCTTGACTGCCAGTTGCCGGCATGGCTGTAAACGCCATATTTAAAGGTATGAATACCCCAGTCTTGCGTGCCTTCGTATTTGTAGCTGTTGCGTACGCCCGGAGTGTACATCAATGTGAGACGGACGGTGTTGTCACTGGGTTTATCTGAACCGTATTTGCAATCTTCAAGAATAGATACTCCATGACTTCCTGATTTGTCGGTCAGGTTGAACCATCCTTTGGAAGGAACTTCAAACTGCTTCGGATAGTTGTTGGGGCGTTCGATTACTCCGGTGCCAAGATTGTATGAGGCCATAGGATTTGAAGCTACCAATGGGAATGCTGCTTTTAGTGAAACGGCTTTTGACTGCCAATCAACAACATTGTCCACTTCAACACGTTTACCCGCTGCACCTGCTGCCAGGCTGATCGTTTGCTTGATAGTGGAGTTTTGTCCGCTGCGAGTCACTTCGATTGCTACGCGAACGGGGCCGTTTTCTGCAATGCGGAATGAAACGTTTTTGTTCATTTGGTCGATCGGATCGTTGCGACGATCGTTCCAGTCCATGTTCCATGAAGGCCATGAACGAGGATTCTCGTATTGGAATTGCAGGGAGGCGGGTTGCTCGAGAATCTCACGACGTTGTTTCTTGTCGTAAATGCTCTCGATATCTCCGTTGATTGCAAGAGTAACCTTGTAATATTCGTTTTCAAGGCTGTTTGATGTCACCTTCAGAGCTGAAGGAAGTGTAGATTTTGAGGCGGATGTTTGAACGTCATACACACTCATACCTGATGCGGGAGTAGTGGCAAGGAATAGAATCTTCACTTTGTTGTCTTTCTTTCCAACCACTTGAGATGGAACCTCACGACCTTTTGAGTCGATCACTTTTATTGCAGTGGGTTGATCGGTGTAATCCAACTCAACGGACACCACATCTTCGCGCTGCATAGCTACCGGATTGTAAACAACGATGGCTCGTCCGGCAGTTTCTGTGTTGAGTTTTGAAGAGAGAGAAGAGAAAGAACCACGTAATGCTTGTTCAAATCCGTTTCCTGCGATAAACTCATCGTTCCATGCATATTCATATGCCTTAAGGATGGAGGTGCCGGGAAGAATATCGTGCATTTGGCTTCCTAAAACAAGTTCCCATGATTCGTTGATTTTATTGGCAGGGTAGGGTAGTCCTGCAAATTGAGTAGCCATGGATGAAGCCAACTCGGCTGAATAAGCGAGGTTCTCGTTTTTACGATTCAGACGTTTCATGTAAGCGACCGAGGTCATTGATCCGGCGCTATGCTCGGTAAGCAGTAGGTCTCCTTGGTAAGTAGGAAGTTTGGATTTGATCTCGGGAGTCACATCCTTGTACATTTGATCGGATGATGCGGATAGAATCTTGAATCTACTGTCGGAATTATTGAGAGATCCTTCGAGGTTCTTAACGTCGTTGGGACGTGCACCACCTCCTTGATCACCTACACCAAAGTAGCGGTAGTCAAAACGTATGCCGTATTTATCTTCGTTTTCTTTCAATCGTTTGTCCCAATATTCGGAAAGATCGAGACGAGGTTCAACTCGTCCTACATATTCCATGGCATTGAGCGCGGCGATAACTCCTTTTCCGTCGAGTCCATTCCACACTCCCACATTGAACGGGCAAGGGGTAACAGCTCCCCATGTCAGTTTTTGGGTTGAGAAACCGATAACTCCGGCATGATTGAGGACAGATGGAAGTGAGGCAACAAATCCGAAACAGTCGGGAAGCATGTAGTCCATACTCTCTTTACCAAACTCTTGGCGAAAATATTTATTTCCATAGAGTACTTGACGAATGAGTGATTCGGGGGAAGAGATATTTACTTCTCCTTCGTCAACAGAAGACCCAGACACATGCCAACGCCCTTTTGCAACGTATTCCTTCAGCGTTTTGTACAATTCGGGATAATACTCTTTCATCATCCGATAGCGTCTGGAACCAGTGAAGTTGTAAACGTAGTTGGGATACTTTTCGAAGAGATAGAAGTTCTCAGTGAGTGTGTTTTTCAAACAAACGTTGATGGAGAAAGGATAATCCCAAAGCCATTGGGAGTCAAGATGTCCATACCCTACGGTATAGAGCAGTCGGTCTTTGTTGATGTCGTAGGCTGGCTGAGCGGTAACCTTCAACAGGGTAGAGAAAGCCATGAGTACAACCATCAAACAGAAAGTCTTTTTCATGTTCATGGTGTTTTTATAATTAAGAAATTAGTACAGTCTGTTTTTTGACTAAATGGATTCCTAATGGTTTAAGTACCGATCGCTTGATTTGTAATAAAATACTCAATTATATATGTGTATTTCTTATTCACATAACCATCGGTATATGAACTATCAGTGAGAGTGTTGTATGTTGATAAGTCGGTACAGAGTTTTAAAAACAAGAGAGGCTGCAAGGAAAATTCTCCTCGCAGCCTCGAAATACTAAATGAGTTTGTGTATCCTTATACTGGGATAGTTCCAC
The DNA here is from genome assembly GCA_047972845.1 of Bacteroidales bacterium. Taxonomy (GTDB): domain Bacteria; phylum Bacteroidota; class Bacteroidia; order Bacteroidales; family JBKEBB01; genus JBKEBB01. The sequence continues at coordinate 21,012 of JBKEBB010000043.1, read as the reverse complement.
TGATAAGAATCAATACCAACAATCCAAGAATTGCATACAATTCGGGGAATACGGCCATTACCATAGTAGCACCGAAAACATTATGTCCGGCTCCTACACCTGCAATACCGTTAGCACACACCTGAGCTTGACGGAGTGCTGAGAAAAATCCGACAAATCCTAAAACCAGTCCGGCACCGAAAACAGCTGTCGCAGCACCGTAAGTGATCGTACTAACCAAGAATTTTTGCATAAGGAAGTATCCAACGAATCCATACAAACCTTGAGAACTTGGCAATGCACTCAGTGCAATGTAACTACCCAAACCGTCGGGATTCTTTTTCATCGCTCCCACTACAGCGTTACCGCAGATTGTAACGCCATAACTACTACCTATTCCGGTTAAACCTACCATCAAGGCAACACCAAGATACGCTAATAAGATTGGTTCCATAATTCAAATTTGTTTTTTAAGTTGTTTTTATTGTATTGTTTCTTTTATTCTGTTTAAGTCTGATTGACTCATATCTATACTTTTCTATACGGATTGTATTCTTTTCCTCCTCCCTCAAACTCAGCATTTTTATAATATTCTACAAAGATAAGACGCAGCGGGTGGACAAGCGAACTGATGGTACAAAGCCCGAAATTGATTGCATGACCTGTCAGTAAAATCAACAGCATTGCAAAAATTCTGACAACAACATTCAGGTCTTCGGTCATCGATATGGCAAGCGTGTTGAATACTCCACCGAGAATTGATCCTGTCAGTCCGATAGCGAAGAGTCGAATGTATGATAGTGTATCACCTAATAATCCGGAAGCCACTTCGTATGCTTTATAGACTCCTTTGCCCACGTTGAGAAATACGTTTTGTCCGGGTGAGTTATACAAAAAGGCAAGCAAGCCGGCCGCTCCAGCTATACCATACATGGTATATACAATGAATTGAGGAAGCTGAATATCGAGCATCGGAAGTCCAAGGGCAATGAGTAGTGCAGCAATAATAAACACCCATGCGAATGGAGCGACACTGTGTTTGAATCCTCTTTGTAATTTGATCTTATAGGCAGCAACACATTTACCGAATAGAATCTGGATCAAACCGATCACAATGGAGAGCGTCATTAGATTGTCACTGTTCAAGAAGTACTCTTTTACCGGAGCAAAAGCCTCCACTTTGGCCAATTCAATGCCAAAGAACGATCCTGTGATAGTTCCTACGAAAACCGCTGCCCCTCCAAGATATTGAAAAAGTGAGAGAATTGGACGGATCTCTTCCGATACCTTTTTCTTTAGGAGAGTACAAGCAAGTACAATAAGGACTCCGTATCCTCCGTCTCCGAAGCACAATCCAAAGAAAAGCATAAAGAACGGAGCCAATAAAGGAGTTGGATCAATCTCCGAATAGTTGGGCAGTGAGAACATACGAGTAATCGGCTCAAATAGTTTTGAGAATCGATTATTGGTAAGCTTGATGGGAATGGTGTCCTGATCGGTTATTTCAATTTGTTCGAAGTAGTAGTTTTGTACGTCCAACTCCTTTTCCAATGCTTCTACCTTTTCCTCGGGAACCCATCCTTCGAGATACATCAATCGTTCTTCGGCCTCTTTCTTAGTCTGATGATGAATGTTAACCCAACTGAATTCGTTTACGATCAGGTTGTCGAGTATCTCAATTGTGTTCACATTATCGATGGCAAATTGAAGAATTTCGTCTCCTACCTGTTGGATGGATAGTTCTATCTCCTCTTTTTTTCGTTGCAGATCTTTCCAGCTATGTTCGGGCAATTTGGCTTCATCCGCATCAATATCCATTTCTACTCCTTTAGGAGTAAGAGTTATGAAGTAGGAAAGGGATTGAAAGTTGTCTATTAACATCGCATTGTATTGATCTACCCATTTGGGTTCAAACTTTGCGGTGGGACAGGTGTGGAATCCAATCACATATCCGGCCTCTTCCAATCGATCGAGTTGATCGAAATCAAAATCTCCCCAAACAGCCATGTTCGAAATCTCCTTCTCGACTTGTTGTTTGGAAGCAAAGAGTTGAATTCGTTTTTCCTGTAACTCTTCTATTTGGGATAGGAGATCCAATCCCTCCTCTTTAGAGATCTGTCGTGAGGATTTGAGAGCCTGAAGCTTTTTCGCCTCTTCGACCATATGTTTTAGGCCACGAAGCAGATTGCTGATTCGTTTTCTCTCCTTTAGCAACCCCTGCAATTCATCATTCTCGGCAATCGAGCGAGTTTCGCGCACATGCACGACTCCCAGCTCCTGTATGGTTGCAAGGAATGATTCAAACTCCTTGTGATATACCATAAAGGCATATTTGTTCATCTTTACTATCATACGCCTACCTCCTCTGTTTTTTTCTGAGCTTCCTGGCGTGACTTCAGGATTTTTTGTGATGATTTGGACAAGTTCTCCTCATCTTCCATGAATCGTTTGATCTTTCTGATCGCATCCTGATAGCCTGGAATCTGAACCTTTTCAAAAAGGTTTACTTTTTGGGTTGTTTTCTTACGGGCACGCTCCAACAAGGTTAGCTTCATGTATGCAAACTCTTGCTCAATTCCCATTTTAGCCAGACGCTTTAGCAATTCAATTCCTTCGATAAACCATTTGGGGTTGTTGAACAGACTAAAGGGTTGTACTTCAAAATCAATCCCGGTGAATTTTGGGAGACGTACTCCGGCAAACTTCGCTGTTTCCATATGTACGTTGAGCACCTTCACCAGAGAGGGATCGAACTCCGACCAGAGAGGAAACATTGATTCGTAGTAAGCAATCTCATTTTCCAATCGGGTGGTCAATGCCTTAAACTCGTCTTTTGACTTTTTCACCTCGATGCGTAGAGCACTCTCCTTGTTTTTAATCGTTGGAAGGGCGCGCACACGTACCTTCAACTGTTTTTCAAGCAGCTGAAGAGAGGTTTTATTATATTGAAATTTTATGGCCATATATTCCTATTAATAGTTGATCTGTGGTGGAGACCTCTTGTACGATTGTCTTCCTTTATCCGACAGTTCAACAAATGAACGATTTTACAACCCGAGACTAATTCTTCCAGTGTTGGTCGATGAACTCTTGTTTGATGTTCACCTCTTCTGGTCGGAAATGTTCCGAGAATAGATCCCAAGCCACATCAAGCATCTCTTCGGTGTTGATGTTTACGTCGATTGCCAGCAGTTGACGAGAATAGTCTTTAGCAAATGCCAATGTACGTTCGTCGTAGTCAGTCAAGTCAAATCCGTTCTCCATTTTGGTTTTCGCATTGGCAGCATCGGCATACAGACGTACCGCAGCGTTCATTACCTGCGGGTGGTCTTTTCTGGTTTTCTTACCAGTAACCAACTGCTTCAGACGAGACAAACTGCGGAATGGATCGACAATAACTTTACCAATATCACTGTCCTTACGTAGGAAGAGCTGACCTTCGGTGATATATCCTGTATTGTCGGGTACGGCGTGAGTGATGTCTCCTCCTGACAAAGTGGTAACCGCGATAATTGTGATGGATCCTCCTTTGGGGAATTGCACCGCCTTCTCATATATTTTAGCCAAGTCCGAATAGAGCGATCCGGGCATTGAGTCTTTCGACGGAATTTGGTCCATACGATTCGACACGATTGAAAGCGCGTCGGCGTATGAGGTCATATCGGTCAATAGCACCAATACTTTTTCATTCTTCTCCACCGCGAAATATTCGGCAGCGGTAAGCGCCATATCGGGAACCAACAGACGTTCAACGGGAGGATTCTCTGTGGTATTCATGAAACTGATGATACGGTCGAGTGCTCCGGCGTTGCTAAATACATTTTTAAAGAACAGGTAGTCGTCGTTGGTCATACCCATTCCTCCAAGAATAATCTTGTCTGTCTTCGCACGAAGGGCAACCATCGCCATTACCTGGTTGAACGGTTGGTCGGGGTCGGCGAAGAAAGGAATTTTCTGTCCTGAAACCAATGTGTTGTTCAAGTCGATACCCGCGATACCTGTCGCGATGAGTTCCGACGGTTGCTGGCGACGAACTGGATTCACCGAAGGTCCTCCGATTTCTACCTCTACACCCTCCACCTCAGGTCCTCCGTCGATAGGCAGTCCGAAGGCGTTAAAGAAACGTCCTGCCAACTGATCACTCACCTTGAGCGTAGGGGCTTTGCCTAAGAATACCACTTCGGCATTGGTTGGGATCCCTTCGGTTCCTTGGAAGATTTGAAGGGTTACTTCGTCTCCCATCATTTTCACTACTTGAGCAAGACGGCCTTCAACAGTAGCCAACTCATCATTACCCACATCTGTTGCTTTAAGCGTTACGGTGGCTTTTGTAATCTGAGTTATTTTGGTGTATATTTTTTGAAATGCTTTTGTTGCCATAGTTGATTATGCTTTTTTACGTTCGGCGATCAGTGTGTTCAACTCTTGTTCGTATTTATAGAAACTATCGCTTTTGTATTCGGAATAGTTCATCTGGCGCAATACATTGATCACACGTTTAAAATAATCCATTACCTCCATAAACTGGTTGATTTCAAAATCTGTCCGACAAATATCGGTAGCCAGATTAAGCATGTGTTGTTGTCGTTCGAGGGGGCAGTTGGCATCGATCGGGTCAAACGCGTCTTGTTGCAGAATGGTAAAGTCGAGCAACTCGGCTTTCCAGAAGGTGATATGATAATCCACGGGAACACCGTCATCACCAAGAATATTGATCTGTTCGGCAATTTCTTTACCACGAAGCAGGCGTGTACGCATCTCATTTACTTTCTCCAACCAGTCGGGAGAGATCAGTTCTGAGATATATTTTTCAAATTCGGGATACTCCACGTATTTCGAGTAACTGTCAATCGGGTTGATAGCAGGGTATCGTTTTTTGTCGGCGCGGTCTTGTTCCAACGCGTAAAAACAGCGAGCTACCTTTTTTGTATTTTCCGTAACAGGTTCTTTCAGGTTACCTCCCGCGGGAGATACTGTTCCGATAAAGGTTACCGATCCGGTTTTTCCATTGTTCAGATATACATATCCGGCACGACCATCGAAGTTTGAGATAATGGCCGAGAGGTCCATTGGGAACGCGTCGGGGCCGGGGAGTTCTTCCAATCGGTTCGACATTTCGCGCAATGCCTGTGCCCAACGTGAGGTGGAGTCGGCCATCAGCAACACTTTGAGTCCCATGCTGCGGTAGTATTCGGCTATTGTCATCGCTGTATAAACGGAGGCTTCACGAGCCGCAACGGGCATATTCGATGTGTTGGCAATAATGATGGTACGTTCCATCAATTTTCGTCCGGTATGTGGGTCGTCCAAGTGTGGGAACTCGGTAAAGATCTCTACTACCTCGTTGGCACGCTCACCGCACGCCGCGATAATAACAATGTCAGCTCCCGCTTGTTTCGAGATGGCATGTTGAAGCACCGTTTTACCGGTTCCGAACGCTCCGGGAATAAATCCGGAACCTCCTTCGCAAATAGGGTTGGCAGTATCAATTGTCCGTACACCTGTTTCGAGCAGGCGGAATGGACGGGGTTTTTCCTTGTAGCAGGTGATCGCTCTTTTAACAGGCCATTTCTGAATCATATTCAGTTTGATCTCCTGTCCGTCCGCGTCTTCTACCACTGCTACGGTGGTGTAGATGTTGTATTCGCCCGGAGCAATCACCTCTTTTACGGTGTATTTTCCCTCCATTGTAAAGGGAACCATAATTCGGTGGGGTTGTCCGTTTTCGTTTGTTTCGCCCAACCAATCACCTGCGGTAACTGTATCGCCTACTTGAACCAGCGGAGCGTATTTCCAGAGTTTTTCTTCATCCAAGGGAAATGTATATTCTCCTCTTTTCAGAAAAACTCCTGTCATTTTATCCAAGTCGTTTTGCAGACCGTCGTAGTTGCGCGAAAGCATTCCGGGTCCGAGTGTAACCTCGAGCATGTGTCCGACAAATTCAACCTGAGTACCTATTTTCAATCCCCGTGTACTTTCATACACCTGCACGTAGGCATTTTTCCCTACCACTTTAATCACCTCTGACATCAATCGTGTCCCGTCGGTAGTGATGAATGCGATCTCATTTTGAGAAACGGGGCCATCTACCTCTACGATAACGAGGTTGGAAATGATCCCTTTTACGATTCCTTTTGTAGCCATATCAAAATGGTTTATCTATTTTATTTTATTGTTTTCATCGAAAAGAGCTGTGGCAACCTATTGGTAGAACTCTTCAGATAGTTTTACACTTTCTTTCATTTGGGTAATCAGACTTCTGAACATCTGTTCTCCGGTCTCTTTGCTAAGCTGCAGCCATCGCTCGATCATTTCCAGTTTAAGCAGGTATGAAAATACATTCTCGAAAGAGAAATAGATGAAAAGAGTTTTCTCTTCGAGCCAGTCCCATTTCAGCAGGTCCACTTTTCGTTCACTCTCGAAGAGGTTTTTCTCTTCAGACAGGCGAACAAGCGTTTCGAAATAGTCCAATTCATCGGTCAGTCCTAAATCGCGGGTGTTGTTAGCTCGAATGATTTTAGCCACATCGTTGTTCCCAACCACCACTTTGTCGAGATCCCATCCCATTTTCCGAGCGGCAAAGGCAGAGAGGATGTTTCCTATGTTCAGGTTCAGATTAAACCACTCTCGAACAAATCGATTGGATGTTGTTGAGGCATAGTCGTAGTAGAGCGATGACAGATAGTCTTCGTTAGAGAGCCCTTTTCCTGCAAGCTCCTCGTTGACATATTCCTTCAGGTATTTCAATAGGTAGGTAGGAAGTTCTTTTTTGGGAAACGGATCCTCCTCACGAATCGAAAGGATTGCCTGTTCAAACTGATCCTCCGTATAGTTTCCGAGCGGATTGAGCGTAGCCTCTTTGTTGTTGAGATAGGCCAACAAATTTTCGTTATCATACTTCAATCGGAATAGACGCATCAATTTCCGATCGGAAGCGGACAAGCTACTGTCGAGGTCTGCGATGAAATCGCTCAATGAATAGGATAATTTTCCATCATCGAACGATATATCAGGGAGCCCTGCCAGAAAACAGTAATATTTATTCATGCTGAGAAGAGGTCTGAGAATGGATAATAACGATTATTTTTTGAAAAGCATCTCCACCAATTGAGGACGAAGGAATGATTCAAAGTAAGCTTTGAATTCTTCTTCCCCGAAGGAGATTTTATATGACCCGTCAGAGGGTGTAACGGCAAAAGTGACCTTTTTTCCACCCACCTCACGAATAGTTACTCCTTTCTCAAGTAACTCTTTCGCATTTGCCATAAAATAGTCGGTTAATGCCTTTGCTTCTGTCGATTCGATACAGATTGCCTCTTTTTTAGCCCACTCTTTCGCAAGGGTAAGCATAAACTGAGCCATAAAATCTTTTTGAGAGAGGGTTGATCCTACCGCGGTATTAATAATCTCTCCTCCGATGAGGTTGGTGATTTCCGCTTTCACTACCGAAAGTGCCTGTCCCGCATAAAGCGCCAACTCAGCTTCCGTATTTTTTTTCAGATCGTCCGCTTTTTTCTGGGCTTCGGCAATGATCTTATCCGCTTTGGCTTGCGCCTCTTTCAAAATTGACTCTTCTTGCGCTTTTGCCGTTTCGATGATCGCTTTTGCTTGTGCATTTCCCTTTTCAACACCTTCTTGGAAGATTTTCTCGGTAAGTTCCTGAATTTTAGTATTCATGGTGAGTCCTATATAGAATTGATTATAATATTTCGACAGAATAATCCCGTTAAATTGTACAAGTTGTCGTTGTGTAAGCAGCAAATGTATATTTTTTTTAGGAAATCAGATCGAGTTTGAGGAAAATTCATACAATTATAACACTCTGAATGTTCAATAGCATATTTTGAATAATTCATCTTCAGCTATTTAATTCTGTATTTCTTTTTAATTGGTAGATATATTGTTTTATTAACAAAAAATCGCATTTCCTTCCCTTCATGTATCGATTTTCGAATAAATGTAGAGGAGACGTCTATTTCGGGTGCATCTATCAAAACAACATTATTAGGGAGGGTAACAGGGTCAATTTCATACCCTTTTCGAGGATAAACGATCAGTCCGAATTCATCGATCAATTGTCGGTATGACTTCCACCCGTTGAATCGCTCCCAGTTGTCTGTTCCGATAATGATTTTGAATTGATGAGTAGGATATTGCTCTTTCAATTTAAGGACGGTGTCGATCGTGTATGACGGTCGCGGCATTGAAAACTCGATGTCGCACACCTTGAATTTTTGATACCCTTCAACCGATTGTCTTACCCATTCCAGTCTATCTTCTCCGTCGCCCAATTCGATCGCCTCTTTGTATGGATTGCGGGGCGAAACCACAAACCACACCTCCTCCATCTCTGTAAATTCACATATCCAGTTGGCAATAGCCAAATGGCCGATGTGGATGGGATTAAACGATCCGAAAAAAAGAGCAACCGGTTTCATCGCTTGTATGTGATTTTATATGTGTAAGAATGGTTGTTTCTGATGTGCTTTTCTCTGATGGATCAGACGAAACGCATGATCCAACTTCTCTTCAAGAGGAAGCCATGCTTCAATCCAGTGGATCGTAAATCCTCTTCGTTCCATTCCTCTGAACCAAGTCATCTGCCGTTTGGCAAATTGATGAATGGCGATCTCCAACTGGCGAACCATTTCGTTGAACGTGAGCTTTCCAATCAGATAGAGAGTTACGTATTTATACTCCAATCCGTAGTATATCAAATCTTCAGGAGCTACACCACTGTCTATGATACCGGCAATCTCCTCGATCATTCCTTCGTCAAGCCGGGCTTGAAGGCGGGACGATATTTTTTTTCTTCTCAGCTCACGGTCGATATTCAGTCCTATTATCAAGCTGTTGATAGGAGGGGCGGTGATAATCTCAGCTTCGTGAGCTTTCATGTACTCTTCGATCTCAATCGCGCGGATGGCACGTTTGGCGGTGTCCACGTCGGTGGTGTTGTGCAATCGTTTGTACGAAGCAAGAATGGTGGTCAGTTCTTCTAATGAGTGAGAAGAAAGCCGTTCTCGCAGCGTTTTGTTTTCGGGCACCGCCGCCAACTTATAGCCTTTAAGCACCGCCTCGATATACAAACCGGTGCCGCCGCAAAGGATTGGAATCTTTTCTCTTTGAAGAATGTCGTTATATACTTTGTGAAAGTCCTGTTGAAATTCAAAAAGGTTGTATTTCTCTCCGGCTTCACATATATCAATCAAATGATAGGGAATGGTTTGTCCGTCAATCGTATATTCGGAGATGTCTTTCCCTGTTCCGATGTCCATCCCCTTGTACACTTGTCGCGAATCGGCACTTATGATTTCGCCGCCCAGTCTATTGGCGAGTGCCGTGGCAAAGGAGGTTTTCCCTGAGGCGGTAGGTCCTGTAATGGTTATTAATGGATACATAGGCAGCTTTAAATGGTATCAACCGGATTGCGGTTGTCTCTGATTGTGTTGATGTTTTGGTATCAAAACACATCCCAAAGGTAGGAAAAAATCATCGAATGAAAATCAAATCCTCGAAGAAAACCGCTCGTGAAGAGTCTCCGCCAACACATTCAATGGATCCAAAAGCACCTTGTAGCGGAAGATTCTTCGGTGTAAAAAAAAGGACGGGACCTTTCGCGCGAAAGGTCCCGTCCTTTTTGGTAATAGGAATAGTCGTTTTTGTCAAAACGTATATTCCTTTTTACATCGATAAAATTATATACCATCGCGGGGAAAAAGAACGATTTCCCCAAGACTGATGATTAGAATCCGAAGTCGTCCGCTTTTTCAATCACCACCTCCTCTTCTTTCGGTTTTTCGGCAAGTACTTGAACGGCGTTTCCATTCACAAAGATGGCTGTTGCCGGACGAACTGGACAGATCGATTCGCATCCTCCGCAACCGATGCATATCTCCGGTTTGATGGATGGAATGGTAAGTCCGTCCTTGTATTCGATCATGTGAACGGCTTGAGTAGGACAGTGTTCGGAGCAGGCACCGCAGGAGGTCTCGTCCGTGACAACCACACAGCGATGGAGCTCGAGTTGAACAATTCCCACTTGGGTCACTCGTTTGTCCTCTTTGGTCAGTTCAATGAGCGCGTCGTTGGGACATACCGAGCAGCAGTCCGTACAGTCGTAGTTGCAGAAACCGTAGGTGAAATCCATCATCGGGTGCATGATTCCATCCCATCCGTATTGGGTCAACGCGGGTTTAAGGACATGTGACGGACATTTGGTCACGCACAATTGGCATGCGGTACATTTATCCAGAAAACGGTCGAGATTGATAGCTCCGGGAGGCATAATCGGTTTTTTGGAATAGTATTTCGTGTCGCCACTTGCCCCGGCTTTGCTTTTCAGCTTAATGTGTTGAGCCGAAGCCGCGGCAACAGCCAATGTTCCGGTAGTTGTAAGAAAAGCCCTTCGGCCTTGGTTAGCATCTTCGGTTTGTACCGTGGCGGATTTGGAGAGAGGCCAATCGAATGTGAAAGCGATTCCGCTGTGTTTGCAGGTTTCAAGACAATCGAAGCAGGCCACACAACGATCATTGTCCACCACTTTTGTCTCGCTATTGATGCATTGCGACTTGCATTTGAATTCACAAAGTCCGCATGAGGTACACGATTCTTCTTTGAATCTGATCTTGAAAAATGAAAAACGAGAAAGGATTCCCAAGAAGCTACCTACGGGGCAGATCGTATTGCAGTAGAGTCGTCCGCGAGTGAAAGAGAGAACAAAGACAATGAAAAGAACGACCGAAGAAAAGATAAATGTGATCCATTCGATGGTGGTGATTTTCACTTTGAATACGCTGTAATTGCCCATTCCGTTCAACACTCCGGCAATCTCGTTGTTGATTAAGATCGTCAGTGGACGAAACAGGTTGGAGGCGATACGTCCGTAGTTGCTATAGGGATCGAGAATGTCGAGGGCGAGTGCCGCCCCGGTTCCCGCGGCAACCAGTCCGATTATTGATATGGCCAGAAACGAATAGCGCAACCAGTTATTAGGCATCGCGTAGAAATTGCGTTTGAGCAGGTATATCCGTAGTCGGGACAAGAATCCTCCCTGTTGATACTCTTCGAGTTTCGCTTTTTTCTTTCTTCTGCTCTTGTTTTTGTCTTTCAAAAATGGTTTCGACATTCGAAAGAAGAAATCTTGCAATACCCCTAACGGGCAAAGGGTGGAGCAGTAAATTCTCCCCAAAAGGAGGGTCATTACGAGCAAGATGAGTAGAATAGCGACGTTGGCTCTCAAGGCGGCGGGAATCACTTGATAATGCAATATTTCGTGCATTCGAAGGGGAAACCAACCGAGAAAATCAACAAAGAAAAGAGTAATAGGGAGAAAAAGCGCGAGTGCGACTATTATCCGTATGTATTTTAAAAAAGACATGGTTTATGTGGGTTATAGGGTGCAATAAAAACGATGTCTCAGAAGAGGAATGCCCCTTCTGAGACTTCAGTTGATTGCTTTAAGAGATTATATTCTTATGCGCTTAACATTGAGATTGTCAATGTTTTGTGTGCCAAGTTTGTGCTTTTCGCCATGAGCGATGTGTCCTACGTCGTTCAACGGCATTGGTTTGAGTTGGTTGAACATTCGAACGGCAGCAGTGTCGGCGGCAACGATGTCTGAAGAGACAATCAATGATTTTTGAACCACCACATCGCTTTCAGAACGACCTTGAGGGCCATTGCTCACCATCACACGATAGGCATCAACAATATTAAGAGCAGGTTTCTTTACCGCCAGACAGGCATCGGCAATACATTGCTGCAGGTCGTTTCGGTGGAAGAACCCTCTGTCCCACACCACACCCATCAGGTTTTTCATAGAGATGGTCATTTTGGCGCCTCCATGGTTTTTTAGAACCGGAACATTGAACCAAACATCACAAGCCAGAAGAGCTTCGTGGATTTTGGCCGATTTTAGTTTCACTCCTTTAGGTATAGCTACCTCCTTGTACATGGATTCGTCGTTTCCGGGAACAACCTTTGCTCCTGCTGCCTTTGCGGCTTTTTCGATACCACTGTTCTCGTAACACTTCTGCCATTGGTCGCAGGTGTGGTCAAACACTACTACCTCTTTGGCTCCCGCGCTTAAACACTGTTTTACCAGTTCGGCAACCAATTCGGGATTGGTGTTAGCGGCCAGATTGGGGGTACGGTCCCATCCGATGTTGGGCTTGATAACTACCTTTTGTCCGGACTTCACATATTTACCAATACCTCCAAGCTCGGTCAAGGCTTTTTGCAACATTACGGCGGGCTCACCACCCATAACCGCAACCATGTCTGGGCTGGCCTCAATGGCTGTTGGGCTGTCGAGTGTCGCCGCATTTATTCCGCTTAAGCGCAGGGTAGAGACCACTCCACTCAACGTCAATCCTTTAAGAAACTCTCTTCTTTTCATACGACTTGTGTTTTTTGTTTTGGTGGTAATGAAAACCGTATGGAGATCAACGGATCAAACAATCTTTATTGAGAGGATCATTTGATTTGCATGCGGCTTTCATAATCCGGTTTTTATTAATGATTTGAGGCAAATATATTGATTTTTTCAAATCAGTTGATCGGTTGAAATATTTTTTTTGATATTTGGGAATTTATTCGCATAAAAACTTGCTTATCAAATTATAAGCCTCTTCACGTGCCTGTTCGATTTGGTTGTTAACGATAGTGGCGTCGAATTGGGGTTGAAACTCCATCTCCCATTCTGCTTTTGCAATTCGTTTCTCGATCATCTCAGCCGAATCGGTCTGCCTGTTCACGAGGCGTTGACGTAGAATTTCGATTGAAGGGGGTTGGATGAAGAGAGCCAACGCCTGATCTCCGAATTGTTTCTTCAAGTTTACACCTCCCACCACATCAATGTCAAAAGCTACGTTGTAGCCTTCCGAAAAAAGACGTTCGACCTCCGATTTAAGGGTGCCGTAGAAACAACCCGGGTACACCTCTTCGTGCTCGAGAAACGCCTCCTTGTTCAGCCGTTGTTTAAAGTCGTCGAGCGAAAGGAAGTAATACTCTTTTCCGTTTATCTCACTCCCACGGGGAGGGCGGGTAGTGGCCGATACTGAAAAACGCAATTTCAACGCCTCTATTCCCATCACATAATTGAGTATAGTTGACTTTCCCGCACCCGAGGGGGCTGAAAAAATAATAACCTTGTTCATGTACAGTTCTTAAAAATGGACTAATCTGTTATAGCTAATTTACATTACGTTCAGCACCTGCTCCTTCATCTGCTCCAGTTCGTCTTTCATTTGAACAACAATCTTCTGTAGCTCGTGGTGGTTTGATTTCGAACCCAATGTATTGATCTCACGACCAATCTCCTGAAGGATAAAGCCCAGCTTTTTGCCTTGTCCTCCACCCAATGCCAATGTCTCGCGGAAATAGTTGAGGTGGTTGGTCAGACGGAGTTTCTCCTCGCTGATATCCAGTTTCTCAATATAGAAAATCATCTCCTGCTCCAATCGGTTGCGGTCGTAATCGAGGCTCTCAATCTTTGTCAGCGCCTCGGTAATGCGTTCGCGAATTTTCTCCACCCGTTCGTTCTCGTATTTGGGTACTTCACCGAGCAGTGATTCGATGTTGTCTATCTTTTGGGTAAACAGAGCAACCAGCGAATCGCCCTCCTGTTTTCGAAATGCCGCGAACGCGTCGATGGCCTCCAGCAGGCAGTTGTTGATAAGGCTCCACTCCTCCTCTTCGGGAGTTTGGACCTCGGGTTTCATTACATCAGGCATGCGCAATAGAGTAGGGAACCAATCCGAAGGTTCGGGGATTCCACTCTGTTGAGCGATCTGCTTGAGTTGTTTGTAGTAACTCTCCAACAGGGTGCTGTTGATCACGCCGGGGACTTCCTGGGTGGTCGTTTCGACAGAAAGATTGCATTCCACTTTTCCTCGTTCGATCCGCTGGAGCAAGAGAGTGCGCAATTCCATCTCCCTTTCACGGTAGGGATATGGCAGTCGCATCGATAGATCAAACTGTTTGCTGTTGACCGATTTTATTTCGATGGTAATTTTTTTTGTGTCCGTTACGGCAGTGGCTTTACCGAAGCCTGTCATTGAGTAAATCATATACTTAATCATATTTTCATGAGTGTGAATGCCCTGAGACATAGACACGAACTTGCAAATATAGCGTTTTTGTAGATTTTAATCGGTCTCTTTTACGGAAATAGCTTCTAAAATAGCTGATTTATAGCAAATGAATGTTTCGACCAGATGAGAGGTACGTGTTGGTGTCGGGAATGGGTAGAGCCTCGCTTGAGAGATTTACTCACCGATTTAGAGGCAGTTTCGAGAGAAATGTGTTATTTTTGCAGACCAATACGTTAGCGGGTGCGCGAGGTGGATTCATTCGATTCTGTTTTGATGTCTTTCTCCGAAGCCCGTAACAATTAAACATTCTTATATGTCTGAATTATTTTCAACTAATCTGCCGTATAAAGTGGCAGACATGACTTTGGCTGATTTCGGTCGTAAAGAGATTGAGATAGCCGAACACGAAATGCCCGGATTGATGGCGTTGCGTAAGAAATATGCCGGGGAACGTCCTTTGGCAGGCGCGCGAATCACCGGTTCACTGCACATGACCATTCAAACAGCAGTGTTGATCGAAACGTTAGTTGAACTTGGAGCAAATGTCCGTTGGGCAAGTTGCAACATCTTCTCCACTCAAGACCATGCCGCCGCGGCCATTGCCGCCGCGGGAGTTCCTGTTTTTGCGTGGAAGGGCGAAACGCTGGAAGAGTACTGGTGGTGTACGGAGATGGCCCTCCGTTTTGAAGAGGGGAAAGGTCCGAACCTGATTGTGGATGACGGGGGCGACGCCTCGCTGCTTGTTCACTGGGGATATAAGGCCGAAAAAGATGCTTCGACCATCGATCGAAAAGGTGGAAATCATGAGGAGCAGGTGATCCTTGACACACTGAACCGAATCTTGAAGGAGGATAATCAAAGATGGCACCGGATGGTGGCTGAATTGAAAGGAATCTCTGAAGAGACAACTACCGGAGTGCATCGCCTCTATCAGATGATGGAACAGGGAGAACTGTTGGTTCCTGCCATTAACGTGAATGATTCGGTTACCAAATCGAAGTTTGATAATCTGTACGGATGTCGTGAGTCGTTGGCCGACGGTATTAAGCGCGCTACCGATGTGATGATCGCCGGAAAAGTGGTGGTAGTGTTGGGATATGGCGACGTGGGCAAAGGATGTGCTCGCTCGATGCGTTCCTATGGCGCGAGGGTAATAGTTACCGAGATTGATCCGATCTGCGCGCTACAAGCAGCCATGGAGGGATTTGAGGTGACAACGATGGAAGAGGCCGTAACAGAGGGAAATATCTTTGTGACCACTACCGGGAATAAAGATGTGATCACGATTGATCATCTGGAAGCGATGAAAGATCAAGCGATCGTTTGCAATATAGGTCACTTCGACAACGAGATTCAGGTGGCCCGTTTGGTAAACTATCCAGGAATTGTGCATACCAACATCAAACCTCAGGTGGATAAATATACCTTCCCCAAAGGAAATAGCATCTTCCTTCTTGCCGAAGGAAGACTGGTGAACTTGGGATGCGCTACCGGACACCCTTCGTTTGTAATGAGTAATTCGTTTACCAACCAAACGTTGGCTCAAATAGACCTTTGGCAAAACAATTATGAGGTTGGCGTGTATCGTCTCTCCAAACGTTTGGATGAGGAGGTTGCACGTCTTCACCTTGAACGAATAGGGGTGAAATTGAGCAAACTCACCGATGACCAAGCTGCCTATATCGGGGTTGATAAGGAGGGTCCGTATAAGCCGGAGCACTACCGTTATTAACACGAACGTCGGTTGCGACGAGATCAAGTCTGAACAGATGGGTTATGCGCCCTCTGTTCGGATTTTTTGCTAAGAATAATGAGGCTCGTTGCTCTGTTATGTATAGATGAATAGATGACTAAAAAGGGTTTCAATAAATAGGAAATCAACTCGTATAGAACGTTGCGGATAAAGACGAAATCTATGAAAAATGCACCCAAAGAACATCAGTCGAGGTTGACTCAAACTCGTTACGACTGGATCTATTACGCCGGACTGACAATTGTCTTTCTGCTGTCTTTTACATATATATATAACGAAAAGTTTGATCTGAACGGGGACAACTGTACCTACTACATCAACGCCACCGCGATCGCTCAAGGAGCGGGTTACGCCGATATTTCGAATATTGACACTCCCCCTACCAATACCTATCCTCCTGCCTATCCCGCAACAATGGCTGTCATACGGCTGTTTACCGATAATATCCAACCTCAAAAATGGATGAATGGGATCTTCTTGCTCTGCTCGGGGTTGCTTTTGTTTACTTTGTTGAGAAGGTGGATTATACCTGATTCAATCGCTTTCATATCTGTATCTTCCTTCTTCATGAGCCAGTTGGTGCTCAACTTCGCGACTATGATGATGGCGGAGATGTTGGCTCTTTTCACTTCGATGCTCGCGGTGTGGTTCATTACTAAGCGAGACAAGGAGAAGCCTTTCTTCAAAGATTCCTCGTTTTACTGGTTGATAGTGGTGGTAGCTTATTGTTATTTCACCCGGACGCAAGGCATTGCCTTGGTAGCAGCTATCGCCTGTTGTTTGCTGATTAACCGTCGCTGGCTTGAGTCGGGAGCATTCGTGTTGGGGTTCTGGTTGTGCACCCTTCCATGGACATTCAGAAATAAATGGTTGGGATTGGGGGATAACCGATACATCGATATGCTTACGCTGGCCAATCCGTGGAGACCGGACGAAGGACGATTGTCGTTGGGGGAATACATCGGGCGGATGGGTGATACACTGCAAATGCTTTTTACCAAAGCATTGCCCGATTCATTACCTCCTTACTTGGATGTCAATTACGATCAAGCAACAACATTGGGAGAGTGGATGATGGGAGGAGTGTTGACGATATTGATTGTGGTAGGATTTGTGAGGTTGAAACAGTATGGATGGTTGTTTGGACTCTATTCTCTTGCAACAATAGGAGTTATTTCCCTATTTAGTACACCTTCCGGCAATCGGTATTTGGCGGCTGTAATTCCTTTTATGTTTGTTGGTCTGATGGTGGGATTGTATGTGGTGGCAGAGATGTTGATGAAGCGAATGAAGCTTCAACCAAAATGGATCGGATGGATTCTTTTACCCATTGTTTTCATCTTCTCTTCTCCCCGGTTGGAATATCTCCGAGCAATTAATAAATCACCTTATCCTCCCAATTATCAGCACTTCTTTGATATTGCCCGATTGGTGAAAGAGAAACTGCCTCCCAATACTGTGGTAGCGTCACGTAAAGGAAACCTGTTTTACATGTACTCCAAAGGTTCTGTAGCGGGTTATCGGTGGACTGCCGATAGCGATGAAGTGATTCGGGGACTGATTGAAGACAAAGTGGATTTTGTGGTATTGGATCAATTAGGATATAGCTCCACTTCACTCTATCTATATCCGGCTATTCAAAAAAATGAAGAGTTGTTTCAACCCGTAGTTCATCTACCTAATCCAGATACTTACTTGTTGCGATTTGACCGTGAAGCGGCAATACAGAAACTCAATAAAACCCAAATAATAGAAGAACCCTCAAAGGAGAGCGAACATGATAAAAGATAAAGTGGTAACGGTAGTGATGCCCGCATACAACGCGGAGAATACCTTAGAACAAACCTATGCGGAGATTCCCTTCGGAGTGGTGGACCATGTGATATTGGTGGATGATTGCAGTAGAGATAGTACCGCGGAGGTGGCTCGTTCGCTTGGTATTCAGTATGTCATCAGACACGACAAGAACAAAGGATATGGAGGAAACCAAAAGACATGCTACGATAAAGCTCTGGAAATCGGGTCCGACATTGTAATTATGGTTCATCCCGATTATCAATACACCCCGCTGTTGATTGAGTCGATGGGATCCCTGATTGCGAACGGTCTTTATGAAGTGGTGTTTGGCTCCAGAATATTAGGGAAGGGGGCTCTTAAGGGAGGAATGCCCTGGTATAAATACATCGCTAATCGGTGTCTTACGTTGATTCAGAATATTCTCTCAAATCAGAAGCTGTCGGAGTATCATACCGGATATCGTGCCTTTTCGGCCAACGCACTACGAGCGGTGAATTATCACCAATGTTCGAATAACTTCATATTCGACAATCAGATCATCGCTCAATTGTTTGATAAAGGGTTCGAAGTAGCGGAGATTACATGTCCTACCAAATACTTCGAAGAGGCCTCTTCGATTAATATAAAGAACAGTACGGTGTATGGATTAGGAGTGTTGAATGTATCTGTCCGATTCTTTCTCCATCGCATAGGACTTTTGAGCTATAGCATTCTCAAATAGCCGCTTGATTGGAAAAGGAGTATTAGATAGTAGTGAATGGACAGTCTGTTTACTTCGATAGTGTGAACTCCAACACATAACCGATTGTGAAGTTGTTGCTCACAAAGCGAGTGGTCAGATCGTGTCCTTTGAACTGATTAATGCTATTCCAATATCCCAAGCGGATTGCTCCCCTTTTGATTGGGAGGTCCACACTGAAGTGATTCTTGATAGCAAGGTGGTTGTGAAAGGAGGAGAAGTGAATGATTCCATCCGTATTACCCAACACAAATATCTCATAATAGGATTGTCCATATTCGGGGGTGAAAAACGCTCCCATGAACGGGACACTCACATGATATCGCAGCAATAGGGGATAGTTGCCTATCTTCAGTCGATATTGGGCCATGGCAGAGATATTGGCATCCAACGAGAGCTTAGCGGTGGCAGGATTGTTGCTATTTCGAACATTGTAAACAGAGCCGCCCATAAATGTCGAGCCTCCACCCACAAACAGATCAAACGTGGGCTGTGCGATCATTCGATAGAAAATAGAGTAGGAATAGTCCAATGCGCCGAAATAACAGCGTCCCGAACCTCCCCCATACGTTGAGGTGAGAAACTCCAAGCTCAACGCGTGTTGTCCCAAAAGCCTTCCTTCGTTTCCTTTAAAGTAGCGTGTGCGTTCGCCAAACAGTCTTAAATTGGTTCCCGTATAGGTGTAAGGAGAAAGATAGGTGTCAAGAACTCCACCACCCCCCACTCCAAATGAAAAAGACATTTGGATAGGTCGTTCCACTACTCGGTATTGTGCCTGTGTTGGCATGGAGAGAATGGTGGAAAGAAACAGGATGGTTATGGAGAGCCCTTTCTTCACTAAAACAATTTTAATTGTCCGGTAATCTCGTCAAGGAGATCTTTCTCGTTGATCTCCTCCTCTTGTTGTGGTTCTTCTTCGGATTCTGGGTCGTTCATCTCTTCCGCAGGTTGTTCTTCAGGGAAACGGAGCGGTTCCAATTCGGTGACTGTATCCACAAGATAGGTAGAGATACGTTTTCCTCGAGCTTTGAAACTCTTCACTCCGATAAACTCTTCCACATCGATTTCAAGCGGCTGTCGGAAGCTGTCGCCTCCCCCGAAAGTAACTTCGAAGCGAGGATATCCCTGTTGGCTAAGCAATACCATTTTGCTTCCGGAGGTCTCTCCGATGAAGAGTTGTTTACGGTTTGAGGCCTCAAACTGGAATCGTTTGATGTAGTAATAGTTCTGTTCCGCGTCGTAAAATGCCAACGACCATATCTTGTTCGCGTCAAATTTCTCAACAAATAGGAGGTTATCTTCGTAGTGATTACTCAACTCATACGAAGAAGTGTAGTATTCTCCGCTTTTAAGCACTACTAAGATCAGATCGTCTCCTTCGAAATCCCCTAAATATTGACCCCGTTCGTCGGTATTGAGTCGTTTGATGTCGGGATCGAACCATACCTTCAAACCGCCCAATGTAGAGGCTCCTTTGGCTTTCAACGTGATCTTATGAATGTCGTTTTTGGTAAACACATTTCCCATGGAGGCTCGTCCTTTGATCGCAATCTCTCCGAAGTCTTTCTCAAACAACAATTTCTTTAGTCGGGGAGCTGGTTTAAGAGTCACCCGAATCACTTCCGCCTCTCCATTCGGATTGGCTGAAAAATAGACAATCCGAGAGCCTGGTTTTCCTTGTGTAACGTCATACTCTTTGTCGCGGGTAATTCCCGTTACGTTGAAACGTTTGATGTAATATACCCCTGATTTACCATCTCTGTAAACCACGTTATAGATAGTACGGGTATCATTTCGTTTGAAAACGTTGAGATAAAGGATTCCTTTTCCGACAAAGAGCTTGTCGGCCACTTTCACTATTTTGTATTTTCCATCTTTATAGAAAATAATAATGTCGTCAATGTCCGAGCAAGGAGCCACAAACTCATCCTTCTTCATCCCTGTGCCGATGAATCCCTCTTCGTAGTTTACATACAGCTTTTCATTCGCTTCTACCACCTTTGTCGCTTCGATGGAGTCAAAGGAGCGTATCTCGGTTTGTCGCGGATATAACTTTCCGTATTTATCCTTCAACTGTTGATACCATCGAATGGTGTAATCGATAATATGTTCCAGGTGATAGTCTATTTTCTCAATCTGTTGTTTGATATTTGCGATCGTCTCTTCCGCTTTATCAGCATTGAATCGCAATATCCTCGCCATCTTAATCTCCATTAAACGAAGAAGATCCTCTTTTGTAATGGCTCTTATAAATGACGGTTTATATGGATCGAATCGTTTGTCTAAGTGAGCAATAGCAATATCCATGCTTGATGCATTCTCAAACTCTTTATCTTTATACATTCGTTCTGCGATAAAGAGTTTCTCCAACGAAGCAAACTGAAGTTGCTCCAACAGCTCTCCTTTTTCAATTTCCAGTTCAGATCGAAGAAGGTTTACACTGTTGTCAGTGTTCGATCGAAGTACATGGCTGACGGTAAGAAAGTGAGGTTTGTTGTCTTCGATAACACAGCAGTTGGGCGATATGCTTATTTCACAATCGGTGAAGGCATAGAGCGCGTCGATTGTCTTATCACTTGATACTCCCGCTTGCAAATGAACTAGTATTTCCACATCCTTGGCGGTGTTGTCGTCCACTTTCCGTATTT
>JBKEBB010000003.1:0-24045 GCA_047972845.1 Bacteroidales bacterium | reverse complement strand
TCTGTACTGAAGAAAAGAACGGCCGTACTTGTCAGCCTGGGACTGACCGGAGGCATGGCCTTGCTGTTCGCCCTACTTCCAACCACCTTTTTCCGTTTCTTAAGTGCCATGGAGGCTGAATATTTCCTACCGCAAGCACAAAATAATCCTCAATTAGCTGAGGTGATAGGGCTTATTGAGCAGGTACGAAGCGGAATCTTCACCGCGGATGCATGGCGCAGTGTAGGAGTGATTGCTGTGGGAACGGCCATAACGGCTTTGTTTGTCTTTGGAAAGATACGCCGCAATGTGTTTGTGTTGCTCCTCGGGCTGCTTATCACGGTAGATATGTGGGCTATCGACAAACGTTATTTGAGTTACGATCATTACCATAGTCCCAAAAAAGTGGATGAAATGGTTGCTTTAAAGACTCCGGCTGATGAGCAGATTCTACAAGATCAGTCGTTGAATTACCGGGTTTATAATTCAACCGTAAATACCTTTAACGACAACACCACATCCCGCTTCCACCAATCGATAGGAGGTTACCACGCTGCCAAATTGCAACGCTATCAAGACATCATTGAGCACCAGTTGGCAAAAGGAAATCTGGAGGTGTTCAATATGCTTAACACCAAATATTTCATCATGAAGGGGGAGGATGGGCAGCCAACTGTTCAGCTCAACCCGAGTGCCAACGGGAATGCTTGGTTTGTACACGAGATTAAATGGGTGAACAGTGCCAATGAAGAGATGACCGAACTGAGCGGAATTAATACCAAAACAACCGCTTTGATTGATACCCTCTTCAAATCTGTTGTTAAGAATCCATCAATACCAACGGTTGACTCCACTGCTACTATTGAGCTGACGGAGGCATATCCTAATAAGCTGGTGTATAAGTCATCCTCTCAAACGGGCGGTTTAGCGCTCTTTTCCGAGGTTTTCTATCCAAAGGGATGGAAGTGTACCATTGATGGGGAAAACGTTTCAATCGCGCGAGCAAACTATATCCTGAGAGCTGTTGAGGTACCTGCAGGTGATCATGAGATTGTTTTCACCTTCGATTTGGACTCCATTGATGCGACCGAATTTATCTCTATTTCGGCTTTGATCATCATCCTTCTCGGGTTGGTGGTGATGATTGTTTTAGAATCCAGGAAGGCATTGAAGAAGCCAATAGAGAGTTAATTTCATGGCTTAGATCCAATAAAAAAGAGAAGAACCGGATGTCCGGTTCTTCTCTTTTTTATTTTCTTTTGGTCGAAATCAATGGGCCTGCAGCCAGTTCTTACCAAATCCGCAATCGGCGGTGAGCGGTACGAGTAGGGTAGTGGCGCGCTCCATCTCCTCGATCACAATGCGTTCCACCTGCTCTTTTTCCTCTTCGAGAACACTGAAGTTCAATTCGTCATGCACCTGAAGAATCATCTTGCTCTTTACTCCTTCCTGTTCAAATCGGTTGAAGATACGGATCATCGCTATTTTAATGATATCGGCAGCCGATCCTTGAATGGGCGCGTTGATGGCGTTTCGTTCGGCATATCCGCGAACTGTAGCGTTTCGCGAATTGATGTCGGGCAATGATCTGCGGCGCTTGAACAAGGTCTCCACATACTCGTTTTCTTTACCTTTCAGTATGCTTGCATCCATATATTCCTTTACCTGCGGATAGGCTTCAAAATAGCCGTCGATCAACTCTTTCGCCTCACCTCGGGGAATGTTGAGTCGCTCGGAAAGTCCGAACACCGATATGCCGTAAATGATTCCAAAGTTGGCTGTTTTTGCCTTACGGCGCATGTCGGACGTGACCTCCTCGAGGGGTATTTTATATATCTTGGCAGCCGTTGCCGCATGAACATCCAACCCTTTGTTGAACGCTTCGAGAAGATTCGGATCTCCACTTAAATGGGCCATGATTCGCAGCTCGATCTGCGAGTAGTCGGCAGAGAACCAACTCTCTCTCTCGGCTGGAATAAAGGCGCGACGAATGGCCTTTCCTCGGGTGTCGCGAATGGGGATGTTTTGCAGATTGGGGTTACTGCTGCTGAGTCGTCCCGTGGCTGCAATCGTCTGATTAAAAGAGGTATGTATTCGGTTAGTACGTGGGTTCACCAATTCCGGTAGAGTACTGATATAGGTACTTAGGAGCTTTTTAATCCCCCTGTATTCAAGGATTGCATCGACGATGGGATGTTTTCCCCTCAATTTTTCGAGGGTCTCTTCGTTGGTCGAATATTGTCCTGTTTTGGTCTTTTTGGCCTTCTCGTCAATGCGAAGACGGTCGAAAAGCACCTCGCCCACCTGTTTGGCGGAGTTGATGTTGAACTCCATTCCTGCCAACGAATAGATCTGTTTTTCAATCTCGAAACATTCGTTTCCGAATTCGGTAGATAGTTCGTTGAGCGCTTCTACATCCAATCGAACGCCAGCCATCTCCATATCCGCGAGTACTTTTACCAAGGGCATTTCGATGGTATTAAACAGATCGGCCAACTGCTCCTTTTCCAATTTAGGTTTCAGGATATGGTATAGTTGAAGGGTGATATCGGCATCTTCGCAGGCATACTCACAGATGAGGTTCACCGGAACATCCCGCATCGATCCCTGCATCTTTCCTTTCGCTCCAATCAACTCATCTATATGTACCGTTTTGTAGTTAAGGTAAATCTCGGTGAGGTAATCCATCCCATGACGCAAATCGGGCTCGAGTAGGTAGTGGGCAATCATGGTATCGAAAAGGGAGCCTTTTACATCTACTCCGTAATTCTTCAGCACGATAAGGTCGTATTTCATATTTTGACCAACTTTTGCTATTGTTGGCACTTCGAATATTTCTTTAAGAATATTGACAATATTTAGAGCTTCCTCTCTAACCGGAGGTACGGGGATGTAGAAGGCTTCGTTTTTAACGCAACTTAACGAAATACCAACCAACTCGGCATTGATTGCATCCACAGAGGTAGTTTCTGTATCAAAACACACTAGATTGTGTTGTTTCACAATGGAAACTATTTTTAATATTTCCTCTTCATTATCAGCTATTTTATAGCTGTGCGTTGTCGATTTTAAGTCGCTGAGATTTGAACGAAATATTGTTTCCTGTTCGTCGGCAGGGAATACATCAAAGAGAGAGGGTTGAGAATTGATTGGTTTTGGAGTAACGGGAGTGAGTCGAGTTAATAGATTACGAAACTCCAACTCTTCGAAAAGTTTTCTTCTCTGTTCCTCGTTTGCCTCTTTTCGAAGAAGGTCGTCTTCGTTCACCGAAATCGGAACATCGGTTTTTATCGTTGCCAAAAATCGGGAGAAGATGATCATCTCCTTGTTCTCTTCTATTTTTGTTTTCAACGCACCTTTCAGTTGGTCGGTGTTGGCAAGAAGATTTTCTATCGACCCAAATTCTTCAATTAGTTTGGCAGCCGTTTTTTCTCCTACGCCCGGGCAACCCGGAATGTTGTCCGAGGCATCGCCCATGAGTCCGAGCAGGTCGATCACCTGAGCAGGGTAGGAGAGTCCGAACTTCGCTTTCACCTCTTCCTCGCCCAAAGTCTCACAGTCGTTGCTTCCGTATTTGGGCTTATATATAAAAACATGGGGCGACACCAATTGACCGTAATCTTTGTCGGGTGTCATCATGAATACCTCAAACCCTTCACGTCCCATTTGTGTGGCAACGGTACCAATCACGTCGTCGGCCTCGTAACCACTCACTTCGAGAATCGGAATGTTGTAGGACGTGATGATCTCTTTGATGATGGGAACAGAGTTGCGGATATCCTCCGGAGTCTCTTGCCGCTGAGCCTTATAGGCCTCAAAGGCTTCATGTCTGAACGTAGGACCGGCAGGATCGAACGCAACGGCTATATGTGTGGGGTCTTCTCTCTTAAGAAGATCCTCGAGTGTATTGACAAATCCGAAGATGGCAGATGTGTTTACCCCCTTCGAATTTACCCGCGGATTCTTGATAAATGCGTAGTAAGAGCGGTAAATCAATGCATAGGCATCCAGGAGGAATAATCTTTTTGTTTTCATTCGTAGCTATATTTGGTGGTAAAGTTACTTATTTTTTCTACTTTTGTGGCTTGTTTTCCTATCTCAATGAAGGTATTAAACGACATACGCGCTTTCTTACGTACCGAAACGGCTCGTTTCGATACCGAAATGAGGAGTTCTCTATCCTCCGACAGTTTGCTGTTGCAGCAGTCTGTTGAACATTTTCTTGCGAAAGACGGGAAACGAATCCGACCGTTGCTGGTGATGTTGGCCGCTCGTACAGTGGCGGATGATATTGCTCAATCTACCATTCATGCGGCTGTTTCGTTGGAGTTGCTTCATAGTGCAAGTCTTATCCACGACGATGTGATCGACGATACTTTCGAGCGCCGGGGCCGCCCTTCCATGAATGCGATGTTCAACAACAAAGTATCTGTTTTGGTGGGCGATTTCTTCCTTGCCGCCTCTCTGCGTCAAGCGGTTGAGACCTACCATTTCCCCATATTGACCGCTATCTCCAACCTCTCCCGTCTACTGACTGTGGGCGAAATAAAGCAGCTTTCATTCGCACGTGGTGAGCTACTGAGTGAGCTTGACTACTATGAAGTAATCGATAAAAAGACCGCTTCTCTCTTTATGACTTGTCTTAAAGTGGGAGCGTTGTCGGTGGACGCGCCGGCTCTTATGGTAGATGCGTTGGCTGAGTTTGGCTCTTTGATGGGAAGATGTTTCCAAATCAGAGACGATATTTTCGATTACTTCGAAGATCCTCAAATTGGCAAGCCTACCGGAAACGACATTCGCGAAGGGAAGATCACACTGCCGCTGCTCCATGCGATCTCTGCTGCACACGATGATGCCGACAATAGAGAACAGGCCTTGACTATTCTGAAAGCCAAGGATTACACAACTGAAAACATACATTTCCTAATTGATTTCGCGAAGCGAAATGGAGGTATTGAGTACGCTGAGTCTCAGATGCATCTCTTCGTTCACGAAGCTATTGAGTTACTCCACGTATTGCCTTCATCGGATGCCAAAAGGTTGCTGATTGATTGTTTGAAATTCATCGTTAAGCGTGATTATTGATGGACGAAAAGGCGCTAAAATACTATTCTGCCCGTGAAGAGCGTGCTAATACCATATCGCACGCGTTAGGCATTGTTTTTGTGCTTGTTTCCTCGGTGGTTTTAATCCGTAAGGCAATGCTTACTGCCGATGTTTGGGCCGTTGTTTCTTATGTAATTATGGCATTGGGAATTCTCTCTTCGTATGTATCTTCCACTGTCTATCACGCCTTGCCTCATTCTCCTCAAAAATTCTATTGGCGACGCGCGGATCATGCCACTATTTACCTCAATATTGCCGGTTCGTACACCCCATTCACTCTCTTTCTTCTACACGATAAAGGAGCATGGGGATGGACTCTTTTTGGTGTTGTTTGGGTTAGCGCCTTCTTGGGTGTAGGACTTAATTTCCTGAAAATGAAACGAGCCAACCATATTAAAACATTGTCCTATCTGGCTATGGGTTGGGTGATCGTGATCGCGGCTAAGCCACTGATTGAGGTTTTGGGTGCTCAAGGAAAGATTGAGGCTCTCTATTGGTTGGTGGCTGAAGGAGTTTTCTTTACGGTCGGAGCTTTGATCTATATGTTTGCCAAACGCGAATTTATGCATTCAGTATGGCATCTGTTCGTGCTGATGGGTACCATCTGCCATACTGTTTCCGCATACAAAATTCTCTAAAAAGAGGGAGCTACAGGTGATTTTCTAATCTCTTTTCACTGAGCAATTTCCTTTTTTTCTCTAACAAACTCCTTTTTTTCTTGTTTTGCAGCCATCAGTCTGCCTATTTCCAATTAAAATACGACTGTCTCTTTTCCGCTGATAGAGGAGAGTAGATTGTTTGCCAGTCTGCTTGCCCCGATGCGGAAGAGCGATTCGTTCATCCACTCTTCTCCAAGAATATGTTTGGCGATGGAGTAATATTTCACCGCGTCTTCGGTAGAAACAATACCACCTGCGGCCTTGAATCCGATCTTCTCGCCTGTTTTTTCATAGTACTGTTTGATGATCTGACACATCACATAGGCTGCTTCAAGAGTAGCTGAAATCTCTGTTTTTCCGGTTGATGTCTTGATAAAATCGGCTCCGGAGGCGATGGATAGGAGAGAGGCTTTCGCGATGTTTTCAGCACTGCCGAGGAGACCGCTCTCAAGTATTACCTTCAGGGTTTTATCTCTACAAACCTCTTTGAGTTCGCTGATTTCGTCGCACATGTCTTCATAATTACCAGCCAGGAAATTGCCTACGTGCATCACAATATCAATCTCATCGGCACCATCACCAATCGCCAGCAGGGTCTCCGCGACTTTCACCTCTGTGAATGTTTGAGAGGAAGGGAATCCTCCTGCTACTGATGCTACCTTGGCATTTGATTGAAGCGCTCCTCTGACGATGGCGGTGAAATTAGGATATACGCAAAGAGCCGCCACATTGCCAATTTCGGCGAAATGCTCGTCAAAAAGGTTCACCTTTTCCACCCATTTGACAATCTTTTCGGTGTGATCGGGACTGTTTAGTGAGGTGAGATCGATGCAGTTGAATATTGTTTTATAGACCTCGAGGGTGCTATTTTGAGTCAGATTCTGCTCTAAAATCCGAGCAATTGATTGTTGAATCTCCTGCTCATTCCATGAGGTCTGGTACTCGTGTAGTAATGCTTGATATTTATCCATTGTTATTTTAATTTCGGGTTGTTGGTATGTCGCTCTTTATCGCGCGTGTATTTTTTCTCCAAGTTTTTCTCGAATGCATCGGTCAGATCCACTCCTGTTTGGTTGGCAAGACAGATCAAAACAAATAGGATATCGGCCATTTCGTCGGCCATATTGTACTGTTTATCACTCTCCTTGAAGCTTTGTTCTCCATATTTACGTCCGATGATTCGTGCTAATTCGCCCACCTCTTCGCTCAAAAGAACCATGTTGGTGAGTTCGTTGAAATAGCGAACGCCGTGCTTCTGTATCCATGTATCAACGGCTTGTTGTGCTTCTTCTATCTTCATTATTCCCTGTTTTTACTGTCTATTATGATCGTTACCGGACCGTCGTTGATAAGTTCTACGGCCATATCAGCCCCAAATACCCCTGTTTGTACCGCTTTCCCCAGTCCGTTTGCCACGACGTCGCAAAACTGTGTGTAGAGGGGTATGGCGGTCTCGGGTCGCGCGGCACGTATGTAGGAAGGTCTGTTCCCTTTTTTTGTGGAGGCCATCAAGGTGAACTGGCTCACGAGTAGGATATCTCCACCACTCTCGAGAATGCTTCTATTCATCACGCCCGCTTCATCGTCAAAGATACGAAGATTAAGCGTCTTTTTTACCAGAAACTCGATGTCTTCGCGGGTGTCTTCCTCTTCGATTCCAAGCAGTATGAGCATCCCTTTTTGGATTGATGATCGGATTGCTCCATCGATTGTAACACTGGCTTGTTTGGTTCTTTGAATAACAATTCTCATAACTAATGCAATTTTCTTTCTGTTATCACTTCATTGTGGGGCCTCTGCTTGCCTATTGAAAAAGGAATATACCTTTTATCTAAAACGTATATTCGTTTTTATGAATAAGAATGCTCCTTTTACTGAAAAGGAATGCTCCTTTTTTTGAGTATGATTTTAAGCTTTATCGCTCTCTTTTTGTAGGTTGCGGAGCAGGTTGAATACCTTTTCTCCTTTGCTTTTGCCTATGCGTTCTATCAGATCATCCAACGATGCCTCTTTAATTCTCTTCACGCTCTTGAACTCGGAGAGAAGTAGCTCCTTTGTTTTTGCTCCAATTCCGGTGATGGAATCTAATTCGGAGGTTACCTGTTTTTTGCTTCGTTTGAGACGGTGGAATGTGATGCCGAAGCGGTGGGCCTCGTCGCGCATTTGCTGTATCAGACGAAGGCTTTCTGAGTTTTTATCCAAGTATAAGGGGATAGGATCGTTGGGAAAATAGATCTCTTCCAGTCGTTTCGCTATTCCGATAATGGGTATGGTATGAAATAGATCGAGTGATTTTAGGGCATCTACCGCGGCGTGTAGTTGTCCTTTTCCTCCATCTATAATGATCAGTTGGGGGAGGGGAGTCTCTTCTTCCACCATCCTTTTGTAGCGTCGTGTGACGATCTCTGTCATAGACGCGAAGTCGTCGGGACCGATTACTGTCTTTACATTAAAGTGTCGGTACTCCTTTTTGGCTGCCTTTGCCATTTTGAATACCACACAGGCCGCCACAGGGTTGGTGCCTTGAATGTTTGAGTTGTCAAAGCATTCGATGTGTATGGGGAGTTCGTCGAGCTGTAAGTCTTTCTGTAAGGTGGAGAGCACTCGTGTGGCTCGCTGCTCGGGGTTTAGTTTCTCCTCTTGTTTTAGTTTGTCGAGTTTGTACTGTTTTACATTCTGCTCTGACAACTCAAGAAGTTTGCGTTTATCCCCACGTTGTGGAATGGTGAAGAGAACATTCTCTAAATGGATGTCGGGCTGGAAGGGAACAATTACTTCGCGGGTGAGGCTGTTGAATTGTTTTCGAAGTTCGACGATACCAATTCCCAGTAGCTCCTCACGTGTTTCATCAAGCGCTTTTCGATATTCGATCGTCATAGCTTTTGTGATGCTTCCGTTGGTGATATGAAGCATGTTTATATAGGCACTTTTTTCTGTCTCCTCGTACGAACATACGTCCAAGTTGTTCAAAGAGGGATTGACCACTATTGTTTTGGATTGGTAGGCCGAAATGATCTCTAATTGTTTTTTTACCTCGGCTGCTTCTTCAAACCTAAGTTGCTGAGAAAGAGTTTCCATCAGCTCTTTTAGCCTGTTTTTAACCTCGTGAGAATTGCCTGAAAGAATTTTTCTGACATCTTGCACGTAAATATCATATTCTTGCGCGGTTTGTAATCCTTCGCACGGACCTTTGCACCGTTTGATGTGATACTGAAGACAGAGCTTGTATTTATTTTGTTTTATTCGTTCAGGCGTGAAGGATAGTTTGCAGTTTCGAATCGGGTAGAGTTCATGTATTAACTCAAGGATTCCTTTAGCTACCGACACATTGCTATATGGGCCATAGTAGCTCACGTGGTTCAGTTGTCGATTTCTGGTATAGAGAATTCGGGGAAAGAGTTCGTGGGTGAGTGCGAGAGAAGGGTAGGTCTTGTCGTCTTTGAGCATCACATTGTAGCGTGGTTGGTGCTCCTTAATCAAACTGTTCTCTAAATGGAGAGCATCTTCTTCGGTTGCTACAACAATATACTTAATGTCTGCAATCTTTCTGACCAGTATGTTTGTCTTGGGGGTGTCGTGGATTTTATTGAAGTATGAGGAGACCCTTTTCTTGAGATTCTTTGCCTTACCGACATAGATTATTTCCCCCTCTTTGTTTAGGTATTGATATATTCCCGGTCCTGAAGGAAGGTTGGCGATGATCTCTTTTGTGTGCTCCTTACTCATTTCTTCTATATCTTTTGACTTTGTTTGATCGTATGTTTCACGTGAAACTTTTTCTAATATGATTATTTTTTTTCACGTGAAACCTGTTAGTTTATTGTTATCTGCCAAGCATCACCAATAGGATGTTTATGTCGCTGGGGGATACGCCTGGGATTCTTGAGGCTTGTGCGATTGTTTCGGGGTCAATCTTTGTCAACTTTTGTTTGGCTTCGGTAGAAAGAGAGGGGATGGTGTTGTAGTCAAACCGTCCTCTGATCCGAATGTTTTCGAGACGGTTGATTTTATCGGCAATGATCTTTTCTCTTTCAATATATCCGGCGTACTTAATTAGAATCTCGATGGCTTCCAATACCTCCTCTTTGCGGTTGGTAATTTGGTCGAACTGTGCACGGAATTGTGGAACAGCCGTCATTACATCCTCCATAGTGAGTTGAGGACGTTGGATGAGCTCGAAAATCTTAACTCCGTTGCGAAGGGGAGAGGTTTGTTTTGATTCGAGGAAGGTATTGATCTCTTTTGGTTTTACCGAATATTCACGCGCAAAAGCGATGATGTCATCTCTCCATGCTTTCTTCTGAAGTAGGGTATCGTAGCGTTCACGGGTAGCTAATCCCATTGTAAACGATTTTTCGGTTAATCGCATATCGGCATCGTCTTGGCGGAGCAATATCCTATATTCAGCGCGAGAGGTAAACATTCGATAGGGTTCGTCGACTCCTTTTGTTACAAGGTCGTCTATCAGTACTCCAATGTATGCTTCGTCTCTTCCTAATACAAAATCATCGCCACCGTGACATTTGTGGTGTGCATTTACTCCGGCAATCAATCCTTGGCCTGCTGCCTCTTCATATCCGGTGGTACCGTTGATCTGTCCTGCAAAGAAGAGATTCTTGATCTGTTTGGTCTCAAGTGTGTGGTACAATTGTGTCGGATCGAAGAAGTCATACTCGATAGCGTAACCGGGTCGGTAAATAACAATGTTGCGGAATGCAGGAATTTTCTTCAATGCTTCGATCTGCACTTGTAATTGGAGAGAGGAAGAGAATCCGTTGAGATAGTACTCTTGTGTGGTTTCTCCTTCGGGTTCGATGAAGAGTTGATGTTCGGTTTTTTCGGCAAAGGTTACAATCTTTGTCTCAATACTGGGACAGTAGCGAGGTCCGATACTTTGGATCTGTCCGTTGAACATGGGGGAATCGGACAATGAAGTGCGCAGGGTGTTGTGAACCGATTCGTTGGTGTAAACAGTCCAGCAGCTTTGTTGTTTTAATGTACGGAACGGAACATCCAAATAAGAGAATTTGTGGAAGTCATTATCTCCTTTTTGTTCTTCACAGAGAGAGAAGTCAATGCTTCGTCCGTCGATGCGAACAGGGGTTCCTGTTTTCATTCGATCTACACGCAAGCCAAGTTCTTTTAGTTGGTCGCTCACACCATAGGAAGCCGGTTCGGCAATCCGTCCTCCGGCAAGTTGGGTGCGTCCGATATGCATCAATCCATTCATGAATGTTCCGGTGGTAAGAACCACACTCTTTGCTTTGAAAGTGACGCCAAGTGCGGTATTCACCCCTGTGATTGTTTTATCTTCTATTTGGAGTGATAGCACGGTGTCTTGCCAGATGTGAAGGTTGTCTTGATTTTCTACCCGTTCGCGCCATGCCATAATGAAACGTTGACGATCACTTTGCGATCTAGGACTCCACATGGCGGGACCTTTCGAGCGGTTAAGCATACGAAACTGAATGGCCGTTTCGTCAGTTACTAATCCCATATATCCTCCGAGGGCATCAATCTCGCGAACAATCTGTCCCTTCGCTATTCCTCCGACTGCAGGATTACAGCTCATTTGGCCGATCTTGTTCATATCCATTGTTATCAGGAGGGTTTTTGAACCCAAGTTGGCTGAGGCGCAAGCCGCTTCGCATCCTGCGTGTCCACCACCGACAACTATTACATCGTATTTAAAATCCATATTGTATATCTTTTACACTGCAAAAGTACTGCTTTTATGCTATTTATCATTACATTTGGAGTTGCTGAAGTGATATTGAATAATATGAAAATGAAATTATGGAATTCTTTGTAGCAATATGTTGCGTCATATATTTTGTGTGTTCATTCAAATTTATCGATTAATTCGTGTATTTTTATCTTTTCTAATCTTTATTTCTCTTTTAAATAACTGTTTTTTATTTTCAGTATTTATTCGTGTTTACCATTTAGTGGGGATTTCTGTAATAGTAGGATTAATTCCTTTCCCTTGCAGGTTCCTTCATTTATATCCTTTAAATCAATAATAAGTCCTTGAGGGTTAATTTATTATAATTTCTCGTTGATCTACGTTTTATTATTAGCTTTGTAGGATGATTATCTAACATTAATAATTCTATTGTATGAAAACACGTTTGTTTATTAGTATGTTACTACTATCTGTCGGTTCTGTTTTAGTAGCGCAAGGAGATTCTTTTACTGTGACTGGATCGATTAAAACGACCGAAGGAAAGCCATTGAAGAAAGTATATGTGTATGTTTTGGATAAGAAAGAGTTTGCAATCACCGATTCCAAGGGAGAGTTTAAACTTGACAAACTTTCGAATCAAGATACGTTACTGATGGCTATTCCCAAGGTAGGAAACTTGAAGATTGCGTGTGAATCGCCTACAATCAATATCGAGATTAATAAATCGAATGTAAATGTAGTTAGCGCTTCAGACGCCGCCAAACTTAGTTACATTGTTTCTCCTAGCGAGAAACGAACCGGTATGGGATCGTATTTAAGTAGAGAAGATATTATTACCAGTAGGGCTCGAACTCTCACTGATTTGTTGCGTTCCAGAATTCCTGGAGTAAGAGTAAGTCAAAGTAGCGCTGCTCCGGGAGGTGCTGTAAGTACTTCTGTTCGGGGGATGAGTTCAATTAATTCGGGAACCGAACCGTTGATTATTCTTGACGGAATGCAACAATCAAGTCTGACGGATGTGAGCAATTCGTTACCTGTTGAGCTTATTGAGTCGGTTGAGATATTGAAAGACGGAGCTATGTATGGTGCACGGGGTGCAAACGGCGTTATCATCGTTACAACTCGTAGGGGAAATTAAAAGCTTCCGATCAATTATTTATTATTATCTCAATAGACAACCAATTATCATTCAATCATAAACGCTTAGGATGTATAGGTGCTTTTTCCTTTTCTTGTCTATTCTTTTCGGGCTTATTGGTTGTGACGATGCAAACAATGTTCGTATTCCGTATGCTCCGGTATTGATAAAGATCAATACGATTGTTGAGCGAGATAAGGCGTTGTCCGCAACGGGTTCAGGTGTTTCTTACACTACCTCCAATCGGATCTACGATATCGAACGAATGGGATTTGGAGGAGTGTATGTGTTTAATACCTATTCAAACAATCTTGCAGCCTTTGATTTGAGTTGTCCTGTAGAGGCCTCTCGTAGCGCCAAGTTGGTTAGGTATGGGAATGATAAACTTAAGTGCAACACATGCGGATCTGTATATGAAATAGGCTGGGGGGTAGGTAATCCGGTTGGAGGCCCTGCCAACACCGGCAACTACAGTCTTCAACGCTACCGAGTTCGGACAGTGAGTAGCACCGAATATGAGGTAGTGAACTGATAAACAAAAACGTTAGAACATAACCTCTTGTTAATAGGGAATGTCTCTTTTCTTGGATTGAAATTGATTATCCATCGAAAGGAGACATTCCCTTTCTGTTTTCTCTTGTTCGTGATATAATGTGTAATTATTTGCAAAGAATATTCGATTTCATCGAGGAGAATCAGATACTCATTCTTTTAGAAGTTGTCTATCAAATGTGATATAGATAATCCTCATTACGTTTATTTTTAGTCTCTCTGCCAATTCTCTCTATTAAAATTGTTAGTTTTGTATTCTCACAACAGCAATAATTACAGATAGATCACTTCAAAAAACCAGTTGAATCATGAAGAAGCAATCCCATTTTCATTACGGATGTATGGTTGTCCTTGCTCTGCTCGGAGTAGGTTGTTCCACAAGCAGTGCTCCTGAGCAATTTGGAGAAACCATTTCCTTGACATGGGAGTTGAAATCCAATTTTGCATTGAATGGACGTACCAACAACATGGAGTTTACCTTCACCAACAATGGAACAAAGACTCTCACCAATGAGGGTTGGACGCTCTATTTTACCCAGCACAATTCAGGGATCGTTCCTTCGGATAGCAATGAAGTGGCTACTGTGGAGCATATTAATGGTTATTTCTATAAATTGACCCCTAAGCCGACTTTTACTCTTCTTCCGGGAGAATCTGTGAAGGTGAATTATTATTTTACCAGCAACTATGCGAAGGTTGGCGACGGACCGCAGAAGAATCTCTATTTTGTGTTTCACGAAGGAACTCCCAAAGAGAAGATTGTTGTAATAAAAAACTATTCGATCCTTCCCTTTGTACGTGAAGAACAATACACCAACGGACCTGCGGATCGCCACCCTCTGATGACTCCCCAATTGAGATATGAGAAGAATCAGGCTATCACACCTCTTCACGTAGATCAGCTACCTCCAATCGTTCCAATGCCCGAACAAATTAAACTTCAAGGAGGAGAGGTAACTCTTGCTGACGATGTGAGCATTCAATTTACTAAAGAGGTGAAGCAGGAGGCCGATTATTTGGTGCAGTTTGTCAAGCAACACTTTAATATTTCCATTCCGGCTACAGAGGTTGTTTCTCCTGAATCCAAAGCAGGGGTGATTACATTGAAATGTGGAGATGTCTCGATGAAAAAGAACAATCCTGAGGCATACACTTTGGCTATTTCACCAGAGAAAGGAATCTCTATTACGGGAGTAGGACCCGCAGGTGTCTTTTACGGCATTCAGAGTTTGATACAGTTGATCCCCTTGCATTTGTTTGAAGGGAATCAGCAACCTGTAACCATTCCTGCTATGACGGTAACGGACTCTCCTCGTTTCGCATACAGAGGAATGGCATTTGACATTGCACGCCATTTCCCGGAACTAGCGAAGATAAAGCATGTGATTGATCTACTTGCCAGCTATAAGATTAATAAACTGCAGCTTCTTGTAAGTGATGATGAAGGTTGGCGTCTTGAAATACCCGATCTACCCGAACTGACAGAAGTCGGAAGCCGACGCGGACATACCATTGATGGGGTTGATTTCCTCCAACCCGCTTTTGGATCGAGTCCTTTTCCCAATGATCCCAGCAACTATGGCGACGGATATCTGACCCGTTCCGAATACATCGAGTTAGTGCGCTATGCTTCGGTCCGTCATGTTCAGATCATCCCGGAGGTCTGTTTTCCCAGCCATGCCCGTGCCGCGGTTGTTTCTATGGAGAACCGTTATCGAAAGTATATGAAACAGGGAGATGAGAAGAAGGCGCTTGAATATCGGTTGAAAGATCCTGACGACCAATCCGAGTACTCCTCCGCTCAATCTTTTACCGACAATGTGGCTTGTATGGGCATGGAGTCCACTTACACATTCTATGACAAAGTAATCGGAGAAATAGTAAAGATGCACGAAGAAGCGGGAACTCCCTTAACTTTCTTCCATACCGGAGGAGACGAGCTTCCTAACGGAGCATGGATGAAATCCCCTCTGTGCAAACCCTACTTGGATGCCCTTACCACCAAAGTAAAGAACACCACCAACCTCAACACCATCTGTTTTGATCGGATGCGCACAATTCTCGATAAGTACAATCTCACTATCGGAGGGTGGGAAGAGGTGGCCATGCACGCTGACGAAGAGGGGAAAAAGGTGCCCAATCCTCAATTTGCGGGGAAAAACATTGTTCCTTTTGTATGGAATAATATTTTCGGTGACGAAGACTTAGGCAACCGTTTGGCCAATGCAGGCTATCCCGTTGTTCTTTGTGGAGTGGCAAATCTCTATTTGGATATGGCGTATGATAAAGATCCTGTTGAACCGGGACTGGTATGGGGCGGATTCACCACCGCTTGGGATGCCTTCTATTTCGCCCCTTACGACGTATTTAAGTCGGCTACCGAAGGCAACCGTGGCAAGCCCTATACTGATGCCGATTTTGTCAACAAGGAGCGTTTACGCCCCGATGCGCGTAAGAATGTATTGGGTGTTCAGGTACAATTGTGGGCTGAGACCCTTCTCGAGCCTTCACGCATCGAATATTTTATACTGCCCAAACTGATCGGATTCAGCGTTACGGCATGGAGTCCCGAACGAACATTCGAAACCATTGAGAATCGTGAGAGTCGCCTCAAAGAGGTTGCCAAGCAGTGGAATGTCATGGCCAATGTAATCGGTATTCGAGATATGAAGCGCCTTGACTACCTATTCGGGGGGTATGGCTATCGAATTGATCCTCCCGGAGCAGTCATTCGTGACGGAATGTTGTATGTAAACAACGAATATCCCGGATTCACCATTCGATACACCACCGACGGAACCGAACCTTCTCTTTCATCACCGCTCTATACCGAACCTGTCGCCGTTAAGGGAGTGATTAAGGTTAAGGCCTTCAACGCGAAAGGAAGGGAAAGCAGAACATCCGAATTACAACAATTGGAGTGTAAAGAGTAATCCCTTTTGTAGGGAAATGACATTATAAGAAAAAGTGAATGAGTAAACCTCGTAAGATTGAATTGCTGTCGCCTGCTAAGAATTTAGAAATAGGGCGACAGGCCATTATTCACGGAGCTGATGCCGTATATATCGGCGGGCCTCAGTTCGGAGCCCGTTCCGCTGCCGGAAACAGTGTGGAAGATATTGCCCGTCTGACCGCTTTTGCCCACGACTACCACGCACAGGTGTATGTAGCCATCAACACCATTTTGACGGATGAAGAGCTCCCTGCCGCTGAATCATTGATTCGTGCACTTTATCAGGCAGAGGTGGATGCACTTATCATTCAGGATATGGGGATCACTCAGCTCAATATTCCTCCCATAGCTCTGCATGCCAGTACGCAGACCGATAATTACACCCCTGAGAAGGTGAAATTTCTGGATCGATCGGGCTATTTCTCACAAATAGTATTGGCTCGTGAGCTCTCTCTCGAACAGATTAAAGTCATGGGACAAACGGTCAAGCAGGCTCGTCTCGAGGCATTCGTTCATGGGGCGCTCTGTGTTAGTTTCAGCGGCCGTTGTTACATCAGTCAAGCGCTCTCCGGAAGGAGTGCCAATAGGGGAGAGTGCGCCCAGTATTGCCGCTTGCCTTACTCATTGCATGATGATTCGGGCCGTATGTTGGCGAAGGATCGTCATCTCCTTTCGCTCCGCGATCTGAATCAATCGGATCATCTCGAAGCATTGATCGATGCGGGAGTCTCCTCCCTGAAGATCGAAGGAAGGCTCAAGGAGATGGATTATGTCAAAAACATCACCGCCTACTATCGGCAGAAGCTTGATCAACTGTTTAACCGACGCTCGGATCTTTGCGCTGCTTCCGATGGACACGTCGAGACCTATTTTACCCCCAATCCATCGAAGAGTTTTAATCGTGAGTTTACCAACTACTACCTTTTTGATCGCTCTTCGAAGCACGAAGTGACCTCTATGGACACACCCAAGTCCAAAGGTGAGTTTGTGGGTCTTGTAAAAAGTGTGGATCGCAATTCCATTCGTGTGTCTGGATTGGTTCCTCTCAACAATGGCGACGGACTCTGTTATTCAGATGAAGCGGGACAATTCACCGGATTCAGGGTGAACAAGGTAGAGGATGGCAATCGTATTTTTCCCAACGAGATGCCCTGTATATTGATAAAAACGCCCCTCTATCGCAGTTTCGACCATGAGTTTGATAAACTGTTGGCAAAAGATTCGGCTAAAAGAACCATTGGTGTCGAAATTCGTATGTCAGAAACGCCCTTTGGTTTTTCTCTTGGGATGACCGATGAAACCGGCTGCAAAGCCGAGTTAACCTTTCAGACTGAGAAACAATCGGCCAAACGTGAACAGCGGGAGCAAATCAGATCTCAATTGGGAAAATTGGGAGGCACTCTTTTTTCCGCTCAACAGGTGTTGATCGACTTTTCACAGGAGTGGTTCATTCCTACCTCCCAAATCAACGAATGGCGCCGGCTACTCGTTGAGAAGCTTATGCAGGTAAGAAAGATCGCCCATCGCAGAGAGATTAGACGAATCGTTCCCTCCTCGATTCCCTATCTGTTCGAACGACTCGATTATACCGCCAATATTTCCAATCAAGCCGCCAGACGTTTTTATGCCGCACATGGAGTGAAGGAGATGGCGACTGCTTTCGAACAAGAACCCCTTGAAGGTGTTCCGCTGATGTTTACCAAACATTGTGTTCGCTATTCGCTCAATATGTGCCCACGGGAAAATAAAGAGATCCGCTCGGCAGATCCGCTCCATTTGACCTATAAAGATACCCGTTTGACACTCCAGTTCGACTGCAAACGGTGCGAAATGAAGGTAGTAAAAGAGCCTTCCAAGTAACGATACAATTTATAGAATCAATTCTAACGCATGGATCCTCTTGTCAGAAATATTGCTTTGTCTCTTCAGTCTGTCTATCCCGCCGATGAAGCTCTCTCTATTGCCAAACGGCTTTTGTGTCATATCTGCGATGTGACTCCCACCCGTTTGTTGATGGACGTACTGCCCCCTTTGACGTGCGATCGTCATCGTCGTATCGAAGAGGCCGAGAAGCGGTTGTTAAACCATGAGCCGCTTCAGTATATCTTGGAGGAGGAGTGGTTTTGCGGGTTGCCTTTCCGAGTGGGAAGCGGGGTATTGATCCCTCGGCCTGAGACGGAAGAGCTGGTCGATCTAATTCTCAACTCCCACACTCTTCCCGAAGGGTCTCTTCTTGATGTGGGAACGGGCAGTGGCTGCATCGCGGTCGCATTGGCTAAAAAGGGGAAGTGGAAGAAGGTGTATGGGTGGGATATTTCCGAGGAGGCTCTATTCGTTGCGCGCGAAAATGTGCTACGACACGGAGTTCAGGTACAACTTGATCAAGTAGATATTCTCTCGGTGAATCCGACCGATTTCGTCGAATCGTTTGATGTGATAGTAAGCAATCCTCCCTATATTTCTGTCTATGAGTCCGACTCCATGAGGTCCAACGTATTGAGCTATGAACCCCATACGGCTCTTTTTGTTCCCGACGATGATCCCCTGCTTTTTTATCGCGTAATTGCTCAATTTGCCCGTGTGGCATTGAAGGATAAAGGGACTCTCTATTTTGAGATCAACAGCCGATTAGGAGAGAAAACAAGGGAAATTATTCGTCAAAACGGATTTGAATGGGTTGAGTTGATTCGCGATATGCAAGGGAACGACCGTATGATTCGAGCAAGAAGAAAAATCGAATGAACGAAGAGGTTAAGAAAATAGTAGCGAAGGCGGCAAACTATTGCTCCAAAAGCGAGCATTGCATTGCCGAGGTGGAGGAAAAGTTGCGTCAGTGGGGCGCGTCAAAAGGCGACTATGATCAAATTATTGACTATCTGGTGAGTGAAAGGTTCATTGATCACAGTCGTTATGCCCGTTCCTTTGTCCGTGATAAGTTCCAGTTTAACGGGTGGGGAAAACAGAAGATTCGAGCCATTCTTCGTGAAAAACGGGTAGAATCCGAAATTATCTCCCTCGCGTTGGAAGAGATTGATGAAGAGTTGTATCTATCAAAACTTCAATTACTTTTGCAGCAGAAAGCCCGAACACTTTCCGGCGAAGACTCTTACTCCCGAAATGGGAAGCTTTATCGCTTCGCCCTGTCGAGAGGTTTTGAATCGACATTGATATCCGGATTGTTGAAGATGGATCTGAACGAATAGTAGAATAACTTAGTTCGCGACCTAAAAATGATCATACAATGAAAAAGACATTTCTTTTATTTTTAGCCACTTTCTTTATCTGTTGGAGCTCTTCGTCTCAACAAAAAAAGGTGTATCAGATCGACATCAACACCGAGATAGGCAGCACAAGCTGGGTCTATCTTCAGGAGGGATTAAACGAAGCCTCTCGTATTGGAGCTGATCTGGTGGTGCTTCATCTGAATACGTATGGAGGCACTGTGGTACATGCCGACTCCATGCGCATGGCTATTCTCAACCATCCCACTCCCGTTGTCGCTTTTATTGATATGAACGCGGCTTCCGCCGGGGCATTAATATCCATTGCTTGCGATAGCATCTACATGCGTAAAGGATCGAGCATTGGTGCCGCTACAGTTGTGGGACAAACCGGGGAGGCTATGCCCGATAAATACCAATCCTACATGCGTTCCACCATGCGAGCAACCGCCGAAGCGCATGGGCGCGACACTCTTTATATAAATGAAGGGCGCGACACGATTGTCCAATGGAAGAGAGATCCCCGAATTGCGGAGGCGATGGTCGATGAGCGTATCTATATTGAAGGAATTATCGATACGGGCAAAGTGCTTACATTCACCGCCGAGGAGGCATTAAAACATCGCTTTTGCGAGGCCATCGTTGAAAACATTCCTGAAATAATCGAAACTCGGTTTGGGTACGATGATTACTCTATCACCCTCTTCAAACCTTCGATATGGGACAGTCTTAAGGGATTTCTTACCAATCCGGCTTTTCAGGCGATATTGATTTTGGTAATCATTGGAGGAATCTATTTTGAACTTCAAACTCCGGGCATAGGATTTCCTCTGTTAGCTTCCGCCATCGCGGCTTTTCTCTATTTTACCCCTCTATTCATTTCCGGCTTTGCCGAATATTGGGAGATTCTTCTCTTTATTGCCGGAGTGGGATTGCTTGCAGTCGAGTTGTTTATTCTTCCCGGTTTTGGAGTGGCAGGAATATCCGGTGTTATTTTCATTCTGTTTGGATTGACCCTCTCGTTGATCGACAATGTGGGTTTCGAATTCGAACATGTCGAATTATCTCAAATATCAAGAGCCATGCTTACCGTTCTTGCCGGATTAATCACCGCTTCGGTATTACTTATCTATCTCTCCAATAAAATTGGAAAGAAGGGCTTTTTACGAGAAATGGCATTAAACGCCACGATGGATAAAGAATCCGGTTTTGAGCCCATGGGCGCATCGTTGAATCATTTAAGAGGTGCGGTTGGAACAACGGCCACCGCTTTGCGTCCTTCAGGAAAGGTGCTGATTGAGGGTGAGAGGTATGATGCCGTTTCAATGGTTGGTTTTATCGATGCGAACGAACCCGTTAAGGTGACAAAGGTCGAGAATGCCCAACTTTACGTGGTTAAACGATAATCCACAGCGCCTGGATGATGACTGATCCTACTACGTATCTGTTATTTTGATCTGTCTCTATTTCTAACAACTTAAACGGATGATTGTATGAAACTGCTATTTAAAGGGATCATTATCTTGGGATGTCTGATCATGCTGTGGCATATGGTTGGCTTTATCCCGGCAAGAAAAAGTGATAAATTGCGGGTGTTGCTCGTTGTAGGAGGGCATGAGTTCAACGAGTCGGCCTTTTTCACGATGATGAAATCATTGCCCGGAGTTAGCTACGATCTGGTGAGTCATCCCGATGTGTATGCCCGTTTCACGGAGGAGAATCTGAAACGATACGATGTGTTGTTGTTCTACGACATGCCTCGTTCTATCACCCCTGAAAATAAGAAAGCTTTCGAACAGATGTTGAAGCGTGGAAAGGGAGTGGTATTTCTTCACCATGCGCTTTGTCGCTATCAAGAGGGATGGCCGGACTTCGTTCGTGTATCAGGAGGTTATTACCATGAAAGAAAATGGACGAGGGATGGGGTAGAGATGCCTGCTTCAGCCTATAAACACGACGTTTCGTTCAAGGTAAAGGTAGCCGGTAAAAGCCACTTTATTACCGATGGAATCGCCGATTTTGATGTTATTGATGAAACATACGCTCGGATGGATTTCCTGTCGGGGATCGACCCATTGTTGATTTCCGATGAACCGACTGCCAGTGGCTATATGGCGTGGACCAATCAATACGAGCAATCAAAGATCGTATCTATCGCGCTTGGTCATGATGAGCGAGTTTGGCAAAATCCTTCGTTTGTTCGACTTCTATCTCAATCTCTTCAGTGGGCAAAATGAATAAAAAATGACGATATACCACATTTTGTAATGGAGGGTATATCGTCATGATCTCAATATCTCTGACATAAAGTCCGGTCTTCACATGCTATTAGAATGAGAAAAAGATGGACTTTTTCAGCAGTTCTTCCGCCTCTTTCTTAGCGGTTTTCAATTTCCCCATTCCTGATTCTATGCAATGCGGAACACTCCACGGGCACACGAATGGTTCTTGACTGGGTGTTGTTTGAATACCCTCATCTTTTTTCTTATTCGGTTCCATAATGCAAAGAGTTAATCTGTATCATTAAAAACCCATGCGCGTAGCTTCAATTGTGTCCGAAAACAGAAAAGGCAATTCATTCGGAGCAATTGATCAAAATAAGAGAAAGGTAGCTCAAGTCATTTTCAGGTTGATCACATCTCAATAATCAATCTTTTAAATCAAATCTTCTCAGATTCTTTCTGCAATTATAATTATTACATTTCGATTTTCCAATACTATCTTCCTCTTTTTTGATTTGTTTTTGGATATTTAAAGGAGGGAAAGAGTTTATTGCGTTTGTTTGTTACAAATTCACAAGATTGGTCATTGTTGAGTCCTCCTAATTTGTGTTGGGATGGAAAAAGTATCGCACTTTAAAAAGGAATATACCTTTCAATCAAAAGGACGGCTCCTTTTGATTAATACGAGTAGACGTTTTGTTCAAAAGGAACCGTCCTTTTTTGGAGGTAGATCGGTTTGAAAAATGGAAAAGAGGAAACCATTCCATTTCACCGAATGATTTCCCCTTTTTTTCTATCTACCGGCCAACGGAAATTCTACAATACGGAGTGTGGTACATCCATAGGGAATGAGTGTAATCTCGGTGTCGTTGGGGGCTCCCTTTACTTGATGATATACGTCGCCATAGGGTTGAGGTCCGGCCATTTCGTTATAAAGTGTCCAAGAGGGAATTTCTCTTGCCTTTACACGGATCTCAATCGGAGCAGATTCCAAGTTCCACGGATAGCGCGATGGCTCAGTAGGGCGTTTTGAAACGACAAATGCGGTATCCGCATCCTTAAAACGAAGAATGCCCCAGTTCCATGGAGTGGTGGAGGTTACTTCATAATAGGAGGAGCCGTAAAGGTCGTTGTGTTCGGTAATCTCTTTTTGGGTCCACACCTCATTCATCTTTAACGCATACACCAATGGACCACGTTCCACGGCAATCGATTTTTCGTACCACTCGGAGGTGCGAACGTTCATCGGCAGATCGAGCGTGAGCAGATCCCCGTTGTTCCATATCCGGTTTTCGGTGGCTACGGTTGATCCTTTCGCGGTTTGAACTACTGCTCCGTTTACAGACAATGAGGCCTCTTGGCACCATTCGGGGATACGGAGGCGGAAGGGAAATTGAGCAGAGGTGGTTTCACCGATGAACTCCACTTTAAATCGAATCTGTTCTTCAAACGGGTAGTGGGTCTCTTCAGTGATTTTTACCTCCACCCCGTCTGCCACCTTCAGTGTGACGATGC
Organism: Bacteroidales bacterium; assembly: GCA_047972845.1. Classification (GTDB taxonomy): domain Bacteria; phylum Bacteroidota; class Bacteroidia; order Bacteroidales; family JBKEBB01; genus JBKEBB01. The sequence goes on along the minus strand of JBKEBB010000003.1, from coordinate 1,014 downwards.
TGGGAGCATACACCAATGCCGCCACCCCGTTGTCGGGAGTGGCGTAGAAGAGGTTTTGTGTAAACTTAGGCCAGCCTTGATGCATGTTGGAGGTACAACAGGGGTAGCCGGTGAGCAGTCCGTACAACACATCGGTTTGACCGTGATCACAATCGAAGTTGCGTGCATGACGGGTAATCATTACCTGATTGGCCTGCTGAAAATATTGACGGGTCATGAAATCGTCCGAGTGTTGGGTGGGCAGGGCATTGAAGGCAATCCGTTCGAGATGGTCGGCGAAACTGAGTTCTCCGGTGATTTCGAGCATTTTTTCAAGAGAAAACATCAGTTCAACGGCCGAACAGAATTCCGATCCCTGAGTGGGATTGTTGCCATGAAGCGCTTCGTCGCCTCCGTACATGCCCTGTGGTTGTCCGTTGAATCGTTTGATGTCGGCCAGTCCCTTCATCACCGCGTCGATGTATTGTTTATCCGGATTCTGTTGGTAGTAGATGATCGGCTCTTTCAATCCTTGCGCCAGGTTGACGCAGTGAATCGAATTGAGTTCACTCATCTTGTTCGTGTTGAGAAACATGTGCGTGAAATCATACCCTTGTTTGTGGAGGAGTTCTCCCAATTCGAGTAGGAACGAATCTCCGGTGATGTTGTATAGCCAATGAACGGCCTGAAGGTTGTCGCACACACGGTATTCAGCCCAGAAAGTCCAATGTCCGAGGGGTTTTTCGGGAAGTGTTTTCAACTGATATTTGAAGTAGTTGGTCATCAACGTGATCACCCGTTCATCTTCCGTCGCGGAGTAGTACTGTTGCAGAATTTTGAGCATAACCATTTTTGGCCACCAGTCGTGGGCGTTGTCGCGTTGGAGTCCCTTTTCGGGTTCATAGTCGGTTGCCGGACCGAAATAGCCATCGGGCTGTTGACTGTTGAGCGCCCACTCTACCCAGCGTTGTGCTTTTGCCTTCAGAGCTTGGTCGTCGAGCAGATAGGCAAGCGGGAGAAGTCCGTCGATCCAAT
>JBKEBB010000365.1:0-2585 GCA_047972845.1 Bacteroidales bacterium | reverse complement strand
AAAGGTGTCGTCAGCAAACGAAACGGGCGAGATAGCTCCCATTCCTCCGGTATTTAATCCGGTATCACCTTCGCCGATTCGTTTGTAATCCTTGGCAACAGGTAGAATTTTATATGAATTGCCATCAGTCAACACAAACACTGAACACTCTATGCCCGAAAGAAACTCTTCGATCACCACCCTACGGCTCGCCTGACCAAACATTCCATTCAGCATTTGTTCCAATTCCGATTTGGCTTCATTCAGGTCATTAATAATCAAAACACCTTTACCGGCAGCCAAACCATCCGCTTTTAACACATAGGGAGCTTTGAGAGAATCCAAGAATTCAAATCCCTCGGTTAAATTCTCTTTCGTAACCGATTTGTATCCGGCTGTTGGAATCGCATGTCTCATCATGAACTCTTTGGCAAAATCTTTGCTTCCTTCCAATTGAGCACCGTTTTTCGACGGTCCGATTACCGGAATGGCAGCCAATGCCGGATCTTCTTTAAAAAAGTCATATACCCCATTCACCAAAGGCTCTTCAGGTCCGACCACAACCATATCGACCCCATTTTGGAGTACAAATTGTTTGATTGAGGGAAAATCGTTCACAGATAAAGGGACATTGACCCCAATCTCTTTTGTCCCCGCGTTTCCAGGGGCAATAAACAGATGATTCAACCGGCTATTTTGAGACAATTTCCATGCTAACGCGTGCTCTCTTCCTCCGGACCCTAAAATTAATACGTTCATAGTGAATTATGTATATGATTATAACAGTAATTGAAAAGACAAAAGTACAAAAATATGAAGACATATCACAACCTCGATGAGCCCTCAGCACTGATTTATAAAGAGCTAAGTACCCTATAAATGGAGCAGTATCAGGAATCATCAGACCTCGCAACGGTTGATGATTCATCAAAACAACCTATTTCTTACGTACTCAATTCTTTCAAGAAACGGTGTACGGTGTATTGAAAAATAGGCCTCATCGTGTTATCACCACACAACATTCATCTTGTTACAATAGACTATTCGGTTTTGTAAAAAGGAATATTCCTTTGTGTAGTGCCGGGTACAGAGCATCTCTGTACGGTGTACACCGTGATCGATTACGGTGTACACCACAATCTAAAACATTGGATTGAAAAATGAAATAGGTATATTCTTTACTATTAAGAATACTTCTCCTCAAACCTACATATAATAAATAGAATATCGTAACGAGATAGAAGTAATCTGCAGGGCAATAAAGTAATTTCAACCCCTCTGTATCGGAATATTATTCCACAACCACAGTAGGACGCATCACAACTCCAATGTTTTTCTTTCCATCCACTTTTATGCTCAGAGACTTATCAAATCGAATTCGTCGAATAAATTTTGTCTCTTCTACCGCAGGCATAGAATCCAATAGCTTTTGGTCGAGGATATCCTCTCCGTTGACAGTATCAACAGTAAAATAGGCCACTCCCAATGAGGTGAGATTCTGAAAAAAGTGAGTACCTTGACTCGGTTCAATCTGATAGGTTGATATATTTGTCTCAACAATCAATTTAGATCCTGATATGTGAGGCCACTTAACGGGAATCCCTAACCAAGGATCGCTCGAGCCCCATCTTCCGGGGCCAATAAGGATGTAGGGAATGGTACTTTCAATCATTTTTCGGTTTAACTTCTCAATATCATAAGCAATCAACTGATTGTTGGATGCATTGAAATTTTCCGGTTTAACATAGATAATATCACAGACATCGTCAATCACTCCATGTCCCAACGCCTTGCGCGATGCAATCATCAAGTCTGAATCGGGAATGAGAGATAAATCATCATTCATTATTTCCGAATTATTGACGATAGGTCTTATTTGCAACCAATAGAACACACCCTCTTCATTATCTCTATCATTCAGATTAACCGCAAATTCGATTTCTACCGGCCTGGCCATCTCTCTGGCACCCTCCTCCAAAATTCTATTAAGTATATTAGCGAGAGGGAATTTGTCATGCTGGAGAATATTGGCAAATGAAATCACCTTACGTCCACCCTCAAACAGGCCATCCCTGATAATTTGATCGTTTGGATCATACGTCGAGGCTATAAATTGAAGTGATCCATCTTTTTCAGCTTCTTTTATTGGAAGTTGCAAGAGGTTGAAACTGTCATCCATTTCTATTTTTCGGTTTAGTTGGCACAAATCCAACGCGTAGAATTTTGTTTGCGTATCACGCAATGCGAGATCGAGTGTACTCATTTGCAAAATATTGTGGGGATGCTTGGGCGACACATGCAATGTCACACCTCCATCAACGATGTACTTACCCAATCCAAAAGCAAGGTTAACAATTCCATCTTCCGGTTTTTCACTGTTTATAGGATAAAAATTGAGAGATCTCGCCACACCCGAAAATGAGGGATAGTAACGCCTATCATAACTATTTCCAACCACCGACTGTAGTACTATTGCCATCTTCTCCTGATCGATCACATTAGAAGTGGCAATCATATACGATTTACTATCTTTATAATAAACCGACGCATAGACCGCCTTAATAGCATTGCACACAAGAACAATCAACTCCTCTTTATCATCCAAG
>JBKEBB010000272.1:0-5792 GCA_047972845.1 Bacteroidales bacterium | reverse complement strand
GATTATTAATCGCCGCTGTCAGATATCCGCCTGACTTCAAATCAAGAATTTACAATAGGAAGAATTGCGGATAATCATAAAATCAATTAATGACCTATAGATTATGGCTCCAATTAAATTTTTGATTATCGGTTCCGGACCTGCCGGATATACCGCAGCAATTTATGCCGCTCGCGCGGATCTTTCGCCCGTGTTGTATGAAGGAATACAAACCGGTGGACAGTTGACTACCACCACGGAGATTGAAAACTTCCCTGTCTATCCCCTAGGAGTTGATGGTTTTCAGATGATGGAAGACCTGAAAGCGCAATCGATACGCTTTGGCGCGGATGTGAGAATGGGAGTGGCTACGTCGTGTGATCTTTCCAAAAGACCCTTCAAAGTGGTGATCGACGAAGAGACGACGTTGGAGGCTGAAACCCTGATTATAGCTACCGGAGCAACGGCCAAATACCTTGGATTGGCGGATGAAAAGAAATACGCGGGACAGGGAGTGTCGGCATGTGCCACCTGTGACGGATTTTTCTATCGCAAAAAACGGGTAGCGGTAGTAGGGGGTGGAGACACTGCTTGCGAAGAGGCCTCTTATTTGGCCAACCTTGCCGAGAAGGTGTACCTGTTGGTACGTAAACCGTTTCTTCGTGCTTCAAAGATTATGCAGGAGCGTGTGATGTCGAATCCTAAGATTGAGGTGTTGTTTGAACACGAAGCAATCGGTCTTTTTGGAGAGAAGGGTGTTGAAGGGGTACATTTGGTAAAACGTCGCGGACAACCCGATGAGTCGAAACTGGATATCGCGGTGGACGGTTTCTTCCTGGCGATCGGCCATCAGCCCAACACTAAGATTGTGGCTCCCTATTTGAAACTAGATGAGAACGGATACATTGTGACCGAAGGAGTGACTCCGAAAACCAATATTGAGGGAGTCTATGCGGCAGGCGATGTGGCCGATCCTCACTATCGCCAAGCTATCACCGCGGCGGCTTCGGGATGTAAGGCAGCCATGGAGGCGGAACGATTTATCGGATCGTTGAAATAACCTGTCATATATAAATATAAAAGGGGGAGATTGACATGATTCAATCTCCCCCTTCTTCGTTAGGTTAGTACGACTATCCGTTTACAGTTTTGCCAACCACCTCAAATCCGTCGAGAACGGGTTTGTAGAGGGTATCTTCTACTCTATAGAAGGTTTCACCTTCAAGGATAAACTCTTCGAATCCGCTTGGCAGTACGGGGACTACGACTCCGATAGGAGGTTGGATTACTTCGTATTTACGTCCCTTCTTGCTGTAGAAGGTTCCGTCGTCGTAATAATAGGTTTGTGCAGGTTGCACCAAAACGTTTCCTTGGTATATTTCATTGAGAGTAATAGCCATCATCGTGGTTTTAATAATGGATGCTGCTATAAGTGCTCCAATGGGAGGTCTGCTGATGATGTACGTGTTTCCAACCGGGCGATAAAAGATGCCTGAGCGATAATAGTATGGATGTCCATGATAGTGTACCATCTTTGCACGTTTGGGAAGGACGTTGACTGGTTGATAGTAATTGCGGACATTCACATATACATTTACATCTCTTCCTCCTACATGTTGCGTACGGACGAATGACGGATGTCTGTGGGAGTTGTAATGGCTCCTATTTCTACTGTCGCTGTATTTGTACTCATAGGTCCGGTTGTAGGAAGAATTGTTTCTATTGTTCGACGGAGCAGGTCGGTCGTAAGAAGAGCTGTTCCTATTGTTGGACGGAGCAGGCCGATTATAGGTGTTGTTTGGTCTATTATTAGATGAGTTATTCCGATTGATAGACGAATTATTCCGATTGGGGGCCTGATTAGACGGTTGTCTAACCTCTTTTTGTTTTTTAGGTTCAACGTTGCGCTCTTTCTTTTCGGGTTTTACCTTCTCTTTGCGAGTTGATTTATTATTGGAAGGTCGTTCAACGTTTTGGGTTGACCGAGTGGATGACCGATCGTCCTGTGCGCGCCGTTCTCTCTGAGCTGATAGTTGAGAAATGGATATCACCATTGCAAGCATCAACAAAAAAGTAATCTTTCTCATAACGGTAGTTGTTTTAGAATTAGTAATTCTTCATCCGGTTTTTTCGAGCCTCGTTGTTTTCACCAAGCAATCGATATCCTGTCGATGTTATCAGGAAATCTTCTTCGAAACGAATTCCTCCAAAGTCTTTCCAATTTTCCAGTTTGTCATAGTTAATAAAATCAGCATAACGTTTTTCCGCTTTCCACATATCGATCAATGTAGGGATCATATAAACTCCGGGTTCGACTGTCATCACAAACCGCTCTTCCAACGGACGTGCGAATCGAAGCGATTTAATACCGAATTGCGTGGATTTGGGTTCTCCGTTGTAGCCAACCCATACTTCGCCTAAATTTTCCATGTCGTGAACATCCAACCCCATGGCATGTCCGAGTCCGCATTGGAAAAACATGGCATGCGCACCTTGTTGTACCGCGTCGGAGGCATTGCCTTTCATTAATCCCTGGCTCTTCATTCCTTCGACGATTACTTCCGCCGCTCTATAGTATATGACGCGAAACGGAACGTTTGGTTTAAGCATGGCTACAGCCTCGTTGTGGGCCTGCATGACAATATCGAATACAGCCTTCTGTCGGCTGTCGAACTGGCCTGATACGGGGAATGTGGTGGTGAGGTCGCCGCAGTAGCCATTGGGTAGCTCCGCCCCGGCGTCGATAAGCAGCATATCTCCTTTGCGGATTGTATTGCCGTGGAAATGGTTGTGGAGAGTCTCCCCATGCGTGGTACAAATAATAGGAAAGGATAGTTGACAGCCATATTTAAGGGCTGTGGACTGAACTGCCGCGGCGACTTCATACTCTTTCATCCCCACACGGGCAACATCCATAGCGGCGATATGCATCTCGTTGGTGATGGTAACGGCTTTGTCGATTTCAGCAATCTCAGCATCGCTTTTCCGTAAACGTTGTTCTACAACCGTTCGAACCAATTCGAGCGATTGGTGTTTTGATTGTTCCACCGGAGGAATGCCCAAGAGTTGTTGTAGCTTGATTTGATGTTCGGGACGGTAGGAAGGCAGATAATGGATGGTTCGCCCTTTCGCTTTTTCTTTTTCAATGTAAGAGAAGAAGTCGGCAGTAGTCATTGTTTCTCTGACTCCAACTCGGTCGGCTTGATCTTTGATGGTTGGAAGAAGACCCATCCAGACGATATAATCGATGGAGAGTTCATCTCCGACAATTACTTCGCGGTTGTTGTCAATATCAATAAAGGCAAACATTCCGGAGTTTCTTTCGAACCCGAAATAGTATAGGAAGGTGGAATCTTGTCGGAAGTGATAGGTGTTGTCGGCGTAGTTCATCGGACTTTCGTCGTTTCCGAGAAAAAGGAGTAAGCCACTCTTTATGGAACTTTTCAGAGTCTCTCTTCTTTTAATATACGTTTCGATGGTGAACATATTTTAGGTTGTTAAGTTTGACATTCATCAAAGATAGTGGTATCAATAGAATAACCGATTCGTTAACCCCTGTTTTTAGCTATTTTTATATTCACAAAGTATTTCTGATTTCACATTTGCACGTAAATAATCTATCTATGCAAAAATGTAATCAGAACCCCTCATTAAGTAGATTCAGTCTAAATTTATATCGATGTATGATTTTTTTCCTTTACTCAAACATAATCATCAGAAAAATACTTTTTAAGAACAAAATCGACTATTAAAAGGGGTCAAATAAAGCATTTTTTCAGTTTGTATATACCCTCAAATCCTTCATATAATGGGAAATGATATATCGTTTTTGGTATGATATGTGTTTATATACTTTAATTGATTGATTGACAATAGGGTGTGAATATATTTAAATAAACGAAGAATAATCTGCATTTTTTTTTCCGGAATATTTGTGTCTAATTTGCATTACCGAAACAAAAAATCAGAAGTGTCTTAGAAGTGAAGCAGAATCATACGAAAATATGGAATAAATGTTTGGATATCATTAGAGATAATGTCTCTGAAGAGGCCTTTTCTACATGGTTTGAACCAATCATCCCTATCTCGTATGTGAGTAAGGAATTAACGATACAGGTTCCCACTCACTTTTTCTATGAACATTTGGAGGAGAAATTCCTCGGATTACTTAAAGAGACAATCTACAAAGTAACAGGAGAACGGACCCGACTTATGTATAGTGTCGTACTTGAAAAGCAGTCAGGTACAACTATCAATTTTGAAGGAAGTCAGACTTCGTATGCGAAGGACAGAAGTAGTGAAGGTAAGAAAAGCTTCAATGGGGATCCTTTCAAGAACCACATTATCTCTGATCTTGACCCGCAACTTAATCCCAAGTACACCTTCGGAACGTTCATGGGCGGAGTAAGCAATAAATTGGCTCGCTCTGCGGCTGAAACCATCGCGTTGAGTCCGGGACGTACCGCGTTTAATCCATTATACATTCATGGAAAATCGGGTGTTGGAAAGACACACTTGATGCATGCGATCGGTTTGGGGGTAAAAGAAAATAATCCTCTATCGAGAGTGCTTTATGTGTCTGCACACCTGTTTCAGGTACAATATACCGACGCGGTTCGCAACAATACCGTCAACGATTTTATCAACTTTTATCAAAGCATTGATGTGTTGATGATCGACGACATTCAGGAGTTTATTGGAAAGACATCTACACAAAATACATTCTTCCATATCTTCAATCACCTTCACCAAACGGGAAAGCAGTTGGTGATCTCATGTGATAAACAGCATTTTGAACTTCAAGGTATGGCCGAACGTCTATTGACCAGATTCAAGTGGGGTTTGTCGGCTGAATTGGAATCGCCCGATCAAGAGCTGCGTAAGCTCATTGTGAAGAGTAAGGCGCGCCACGACGGATTGAGTATTCCTCCCGAAGTAATCGAACTTATTGCTGCTCGAATAGTCGGTAGTGCCAGAGATTTGGAAGGGGTGATCGTATCACTTATCGCTCATTCGATGGTTTATAACCGGGATATCGATCTGGAGTTTGCCGAACGGGTGATTAATAAGTCGATTAAAAACATTCAACGGGAGATTACTGTTGATTTGATTCAAGCTAAAGTGTGCGAGCATTTCAATGTCACCCCTGCTGATATTCATTCCAAAACACGGAAGCGTGAGATTGTTAATGCCAGACAGGTTTCGATGTATCTCACAAAGAAACTGACCAATCACTCCTATTCCAGGGTTGGTGAATTGATAGGTAAAAGAGATCACGCCACAGTTGTTCATGCCTGTAAGGTGGTCAAAGATCAAATGTCGGTCGATAAAACATTCTTTGAATGTATCAACGAAATAGAAAGCGTTATTAAAGGATAGTCTTTGGCTATCCTTTTTTCTTTCTTACATCCCCCCATTCTTCATTACAAATCTATCTGAATCGCTCTTTTTCTTCTATTTAATCCTCTGTTTTGTGAAATTTTTTCTTTTGAGATTTAAAATAAAACGATTCGTGTTTTGGTATGTATTTCTATTTTTATTTCTATCTTTGCTCTAATAAATGGAAACATAAAATTTAAATCTCAACATATGAAAATCGTAGTATCAAGTTCAGTGCTCTTAACTCATCTGCATACGATTAGCAGAGTTGTTAATGCGAAGAATCCATTACCAATAATGGACTGTTTTTTGTTTTCAGTGGAGGGAACTATTTTGACCATCAAAGCCACCGATCAGGACACTACATTAACAACTACGGTTGAACTCATTGAATCGGAGAAAGATGGTTTGTTCGCCCTTGAAGCCAAGAAGAT
>JBKEBB010000221.1:0-8349 GCA_047972845.1 Bacteroidales bacterium | reverse complement strand
CACTCCCTAATTTTATCCAATGTCGTAGCACCAATTCCACGCGTGGGATAGTTGATCACCCGTTTTAGTGCTTCCTCATCCTGGGGATTCACAATTAAACGAAGATAGGCTACAACGTCCTTGATTTCCTTCCGTTGATAGAACGAAAGACCTCCATACACCCGATACGGAATACCCCGTTTACGCAACGACTCTTCCATGATACGCGACTGAGCATTTGTTCTGTAAAGTATCGCGAATTCATCATAGGAGCAGTGTTCGCTCAGGTGCATCTCGGCAATCTTGTTGGAAACCAGATAACCCTCTTCCACATCAGAGTAGGTACCATAGATACGAATTCGGTCCCCCTCACCATTGGTAGAAAAGACCTCTTTAGGTATTTGATTTCTGTTTTTACGGATCAAGCTGTTAGCCGCGTTTACAATGTTTTGGGTGGAACGATAGTTTTGTTCCAATTTAAACAACCTACATTGAGAAAAACCATTTCTAAACGATAGGATATTATCAATATTGGCCCCTCTGAAAGAGTAGATACTCTGCGCATCGTCGCCCACTACGAACACTCGCCCATGGTTCATCGAAAGTTGTTTGACGATAAGATGCTGCGCAAAGTTGGTGTCTTGATACTCATCCACCAGTATATATTGGAAATGCGAACGGTATCGTTCGGTAACATCAGGATTGTCGCGAAACAAGATGTTGGTATAAAGCAGCAGGTCGTCGAAATCCATCGCGTTCGCCTCTTTGCATCGCCTCATGTAGGTTCGATATACCTCCTTCAGTAAAGGCATCTTCTGATACTCATCATTCTCAATAATCTCTTTATCGGACGCATATGCGGTGGGAGTAATCAGCGCGTTCTTTGCCATCGAGATACGTCCCTGCACTGTGTTGGGCTTATAAATCTTCTCATCGAGTTGTTTTTCTTTGAGAATAGAACGAATCAAACTTTTTGAGTCGGACGAATCATACACAGTCAGGTTGGATGTAAATCCAATTCGATCGGCTTCCGTTCGCAGAATACGAAGAAAAACAGAGTGGAAGGTTCCCATCCAGAGGCGTGAAGCCAACTTTGAATCCACCAACTTGGCAATTCGACTCTTCATCTCCTTCGCTGCTTTATTGGTGAAGGTGAGAGCCAAGATTTGAGAAGGATGAAAACCGGATTGCAACAGATAGGCAATCTTGTAGGTTAGAACCCGTGTTTTACCCGATCCTGCTCCTGCAATAACGAGTGACGCTCCATCGTTATACATGACAGCTTCTCGTTGAGAGGGATTCAGATCGTTCAAAAAGTCTATATTCATTGTTGATTTTTAATGAAGTATATCTACAGTACTCAACGAATGATTTTACGGGCGTTTCCCATATGAATAATAAAGGGGTCCACGGTATTCATTAATCATTCATGACGTTGACAATTATCTTACAAAGATACACGACTATTTTCAGATCACCAATCTCGCGGACAATCACATTCGCCGACACAGTAGATACGGGATATCGAAAAGTGAATAATAATTTCAAGGGAGACTTCACTGTTTGCCGATTTATAATTAAGTTTGTCACTTCGCTACATAGGATATAAATATGTTACACTAAATAATACAATTTACTATGGAAAAAAACTTTACAATTTCATCGGCACTACGTGGAGGCTGGGAAGCATTGAAACCTAATTTCCTCGTTTTACTGGGATTGATGATTGGCTACGTATTTTTGGCAAGTTTGATCTCTTGGCCTTCGACATTGCATCCGGAGAATTTTTCTCTTCAGATTGGAACTTCCTTGATATTAATGATTCTCGCGGCATCGTTTTCGCTTGGTTATTTGAAAATGTGTCTCGACGCGGTGGATGGGAATGAGCCCTTGTTCTCCGCTTTTTCAGAAACGTTCCGAATCATGCTTCCTTATATCGCTCTCTACTTTCTATATGTTTTAATAGTTCTTTCGGGAATAATACTATTAATTATTCCTGGTATATATTTGGGCATACGGCTTCAGTTCGCTCCACTATGTATGATTGAGGGAGCTGGAATAATGGAAGCATTCAAAAAAAGTTGGAAACTATCCAAAGGAAATATGCTAAAACTGACGTTGCTTTATCTGATCTACTTCGGACTTGTACTGGCTGGTATAATAGTATTAATCGTGGGGGTGTTTGTGGCTGCTGTTTGGTGTCAACTGATTATGACACAAACCTACCGACTATTACAACAAGATCAGGAAGAGGCAGAACGGCTCAATGTTCCCGCTGATCTCAGCTAAATCATTCATTCAATAACCTATAGATTCATGAAAAACATCAAACCTTTTATTTATCCATTAGCGGTTGTACCGATGGTGTTAGGGAGCTCCTGTAAGGAAAAGAAACAGGAGCAACGACCAAACATCTTATACATTATGTCGGATGACCATTCGTATCAAACGGTAAGTGCCTACGGATACGGACTGAACGAAACCCCCAACATCGATCGTATTGGACGGGAAGGTGTCCGATTTAACAACTGTTTTGTGACCAATTCAATCAGTGGCCCTTCTCGTGCATGTATGATTACCGGGAAATTCAGTCACATCAATGGATTTTACGACAACGGGCCTAAAACCAGATTTGATAGCACACAACAGACGCTACCCAAAATTCTTCAAGCGGAAGGATACCAAACCGCGGTAATTGGAAAATGGCACCTTAAAACTGAACCAACAGGGTTTGACTATTACAGTGTACACTACGACCAGGGAGAATATTACAATCCCGACTTCATGGAGAATGGACAAAAACGGGTTCACTATGAAGGGTATGCCACGGACTTGACTGCATCCAATACGATTAAATACCTCGAAGAGGCTGACAAGTCGAAACCTTTCTTCGTGATGATGCAGTTCAAAGCACCTCACCGTAACTGGATGTCGGCACCTGAAAAACTGTCAATGTATGAAGATGTGACTTTCCCCGAACCATCCAATCTGTTCGACAACTACGAAGGTCGATTGGCCGCCCAGCAACAGGAAATGACAATAGACAAACATATGTCGATGGGGTATGATCTGAAAATGGTAGGTGACTGGGACGACACAAAGCCCAATGAGCTGAAACGAATGACTCCCGAGCAATTGGAGAAATGGAACGCCCACTACGAACCAATTGCCGAAGATCTGAAAAAGAGAAAGCTCACCGGTGCGGAGCTTGTAAGTTGGAAATATCAGAGATACATGCGTGATTACTTGAAATGTATATCTTCGGTTGATGATAATGTAGGACGTGTACTTGAATACCTTGAAAAGACAGGACAACTTGAAAACACAATTATCATTTACACCTCCGATCAAGGATTCTACATGGGCGACCACGGCTGGTACGACAAACGATTTATGTATGAAGAGTCGTTCAGAGCTCCGTTCATGATACGCTATCCCAAACAAATAGCCTCTTCAGTGAAAACAACCGATGCTATGATTCAAAACATCGACTTCGCTCCCACGTTGTTAGATATGGTAGGAGCTGAGGTGCCATCGGACATGCAAGGAGAATCGTTCAAGCCTGTATTAACAGGAGAGAAAGAGACGTTTAAAGAGGCCGTTTACTACCACTACTACGAGTATCCCCGCCCGCACGCCGTAAAAAGACATTACGGTGTTCGTACGGATCGAGATAAGTTGATCCATTTCTATGATGATATAGATGTGTGGGAGTTGTATGACTTGGCAAATGATCCGAAGGAGATGAAAAACCTGATCAATGATGAGTCGATGGGTGAAGTAATAGCGCAACTGAAAGTCAAATTGTCAGAACTGCAGGAAAAGTACAACGATCCGATCCGATTAAATAAGTAAGACAAACTATTTAATCCGAATAGCATAAAGAAACCCCCGATTACGAACAATAATCGGGGGTTTCTCATTATAACATCAACTATGATTTCTTCTCCTTCTTGATCCAAACAGATGCAAGGATCGAAATAGTGAGCAGCGAAACAATCACTGATAAAGATACGAGATTGCTGATGTGGAAATCACTGCCGATATGTTTCATCCATTCGTTTATGCACATCTTAATACCAATAAACGAAAGAATGATTGAAAGTGCGAATTTCAAATACACAAAGTATTTCATCACCCCACTGAGGGCAAAGTAAAGAGCCCGCAAACCAAGTATCGCGAAGATATTGGAGGTATAAACAATAAAGGGGTCCTTACTCACGGCCAATACCGCGGGAATTGAATCGACGGCGAAAATGAGATCGCTCAATTCAATAAAGAGCAAACAAATAAACAGAGGGGTGGCATAAAGCACTTTGTCCTTACGTACAAAGAAGCTATGCGAATCAGACTCGTTTATTACAGGAAATATGCGTTTGAACAATTGAATCGCTTTATTCTTATTCGGATCAAAGTCCTTATGCTCGTCGTCATGTGAAAAGAGCATCTTGATTCCAGTATAGATAAGGAATGCTCCAAACACATACATCATCCAAGAAAACTGTCTGATCATTGCTACTCCGGCGAAGATAAACACCGCACGCATAATGAGTGCGCCAAGTATCCCCCAAAACAACACTTTGTGTTGATACATCGGTTTGACCTTGAAAAAGCCAAATACCATTATAAAAACAAATAAGTTATCTACACTCAACGATTTCTCCAGCACATAGGCAGTAAAAAACTCGATCGCCTTGTTGTGATCGTACAGAAAATAGACACCTACATTAAAAACGAGGGCAAGAGCTATCCAAAACGCGCTCCAGCCCAGTGCTTCTTTCAATCCGACTTCCTGGTCTTTTTTGTGCAAAACCAACAAATCAAGAGCCAACATGGCAACAACAAACAAGTTGAATACCACGTACCAAAAAGGATGTTCAATCATTCTAATTATTAATTAACGGAAAATAAATTCGGTAGGATAAGGATACTCCTTATAAGGAATATCTATAACAGGATTATTAATGATCCCTCTATTCATCAGATATTCTGAAGAAATAGGGCGTACATTCATTCTACATTTAGGGCAACAGGCTCCACACTGATGAATAAAGAATATCTTATCAGTCAATAGATCTTCTCTTTTTACCCAACGGGGAGAATATACTTCTCCCTTTTTGTTCACATGACCACATTCGCAATCCGTGTCCACACATTGTTCATAGGTTGACAAGATTATTCCTTTCGACTCCGGATCAGTGATTCCTGTAACATAAACAACCATCAAAGCAACGATTGTTACCAAGACAACCCCATACAATACATACACACCTCTTTTTCTACTCTTCATAAGGCTGAATTATAAATGCGTTTAACAAATCAAATTCTCTTAGTATTTTAAATGATTGAACCGTATAAATAATATTTACACAGACATGTCCGCTTTAATGTAAGGAACTCGGAATCTAAATACCGATCCCTTACCTACTTCTGATTTAACCCAGATACGACCGTCCATCTTTTCAACAATATTTTGGCAGATCGAGAGTCCAAGACCTGTCCCTTGTACGAAGTTATCAAGTTTCACAAATCGTCCGAAGATAGCATCCAACTTATCCGAAGGAATACCACAACCTGTATCCGACACATAAAACTCCAGCCACTCTTCTCCAACCACAATGGTATAACCAAAATGAATTTCACCGGATCGAGTAAACTTAATCGCGTTAGAAAGCAGATTATTCATCACCTGCATCAAATGACCCGAATCGATCTGCGCGATACAACGTCCCGATTGGGTATCAAATTCAATGGAAACGTTCGGATTGTGATTTTCTCTGCGCATTTTTCCCTCTTGCTCACAAAACATCCCATACAGATCGACAACGTCTGTGGTTAATTCAAACATTCCAGCCTCAATTTTGGAGAGATCCAACACGTCGTTAATCAGTTTTAGCAACAGCGCGTTGTTTACATTGATGTGATGAATATACAAACTGCGTTCTTCATCATTTTCCGCAGAGGTAATCATTTCCGAGAATCCGATTATCGCATTCAAAGGAGTTCGTATCTCATGACTCATATTGGCGATAAAGGCACTCTTCAAACGGTTGGATTCCTCCGCCAACTCTTTGGCGCGACGTAAATCCTGCTCCATCTTCTTCTGGTTGTCAATGTCGAGTGTTCCTCCAACAAGCATTTCGGGTTTGCCTTCAGCGTCTCTTTTCGCAACAATCGCATTGGTCTGAACCCACATATACACTTTAGGTCTTCCCTGTACCTGCGTCAACACGCGATACTGCTCTTGAAATGCACTTGCTTCTCCTCGAATGAATCGCATAAACGAATCGTGCACCTTGTCTGTGTCCTCTGGATGTATCGCCTGTGAGAAGTTGAATCCCGGCGAGTCGGCCGACAAGGCCTTGAGCATATCAACGCTGTTAAAGGATTTATCCAAAGAGAGCTCGGAATTGATTGTGTTCTCAGTAAGATCCCATGTCCATGGAGCCATACGGGTTGCCTGCAATACCAACTTGTATTTATCGTTCAGATTGCGCAACATCTCGCTGTTCTCTTCCAACTCAATCATCGCTTTGTGTTCATCGGTGCGATCCACACAAAACATCTCATAATCATTTTCAGAGGCAATACGGAAGGTCATCTTTTCAAAATGAAATATCTGACCATCTTTACCGGGAAGTGAAAAGACCTCCCGTGGAAGTCCTTCTCCCTTTAATACATCCAAGTGGGGAAATTCGACAACCAAATCGCTTAATTTACGATTCACTACATCCTCTCGACGACATTTAAACACCTCTTCAAACGCCGTATTCACCCGTACAAACAGAAAGTCCTTTCCGGGAAGTCTCACTTTGTGTACATAGACCAAAGGCATGGTATCGATCAACCGTCTATACTGCTCCAATAAACCAATTTCATTGGCTTGCTGACGCTGCTGTTGCATATACAAACGAATACGCAAGATCACCCATCCGATAAACAACCAGACTACCGCTCCAATAAATACAATCAATAGACCATGACGTTGAAAGAATGTTGGAGGGGCATTTGAAAACACCGCATCCTTTGGATAGAGAAACGAATTAATATGATGCGTTTCAAGATGAAGATAATTGAGATATGTTTGAGGTCTGCCACCTGGTTCGACAGGCACCTCTCGAGCAGCTCGTCCTCTTAATATGGCATTAATCTTAGTCGCAACGTTTTTATTCAAATCTTCATTGGAGATATAATAACCACCGGCAAATTCTCCTGCAATATCAGGTCTATCATATACAATAAAAACCGGATTTTGTGAAAACGCCGATATAAAACGAGGGATATTTTCATTAAAATATCCCTGATCAACCTCCTCTATAGGAGTGTACCATGAAAAGAATATTATTCCGGTTGACCGATCAAAAGAAGAAAGGGTATCAAGCATTGTTTGTGTCTGCATATCCGTTGATCGGAGCGAAATAAATCTCAACTCAGGGAAATTATTTGCAATCTCTTCTTTCAATTGAGCCTCAGTAAACGCACTGATATAACGGTAGTCAGAGATAAAGGCGATGTTACTCATCGCAGGTAGCATTCGTTTCATCACACGAATAGTCTCTTCCAAATAGTAGGGATAGAGAATGGATGTGAAGTTATACTTTCTTTGAAAACTGGATGCTAACACCATACTATCCACAGATGTCACCTTCCTTTTCAACATCGCCTCAATGGTAGGCGTCATATACTTCTGACCAAAAATCATAATAGCCGGAACTTCCAACCAAATGTCGTCAAACAAAGGTTGACATATCAACCAAGCCGGGTCTCCTATAAACAAAACCAAAGCCGGTTTATTGGGATAGGTCGATCTGAGTTGTCGTTGTTTTCTTTCAATCTCGACTATATCCTTCATTATAGGCACTCTCAATTCTTCATATTTAAAATTATATCCGTCTTCCTCCATCTCATTCCGAATAAATTCGATTAAAGATGTGGTTTTTGGATCTCCGGATACAGATGAATTGATAAGAAGCACCTCCCCTTTCTGCTGTGCGAAAGCATACCCTTTGCACAAGAGTAAAAAGAAGACTACTATGATAACTTTTCGACCCATTTTATCGAAAATACATTTGAATATACCGATACTTCAGTTTAATAAAGTGAAAAAGAAACATTGTTTCGGTGCTTTTGTTCACCCTATTCGCTACAAATATAATAATGTTTTTTAAAAGAAAAAGTCAGAATTCTTACTTTTGTTGTAAACAAACCAACTTAGCATTTAACCTCCGTAAACAGTACAAAAATATTGGATATAGAAATGGAGAGTCATCGCTATTTTTTCCAAAAAATTGTCAATCCGTCCCGTACCGGAAGAATTACCTTTTCCACCCTATCATCGGCCGCGATAAAACGATTAAAATTCAGAATCCC
>JBKEBB010000207.1:0-15509 GCA_047972845.1 Bacteroidales bacterium | reverse complement strand
GCTCTTTACGGTGATGAATCCCTCACTGTCTTTGATCCGTACGCGCACCACTCCTTTTTCGGTTCGGGCTATATACCCTTGATAGATATATGCCGAGGCCACATTGGTCAGATCGAGGTGGTCATTGACCAGAAATTTCCGTTCTATCTCTTTTGGCATGGTGATCGATTGGTTTATCTGATTGATCTCTTTGCTGCTCCTTTCGTGTGAGTATCCTTGTTGCCGGATTGCACCGGGTGGATAGCTCAACGCAAATGTACAAAAATATTTGAACGGCAAGCATCGAAAATCGAATGAAGATGGGTGCAGTGTGCTATAAAAGCAAAAACGGCTTAAACCGTGGTGGTTTAAGCCGTTTTTAATATCGAATAGTTTCGATGGATTACTTCGCTGACGCTTGTGCTTTTGTTACAATTGCCGCAAATGCTTCGGGGTGGTTCATCGCCAAATCGGCAAGTACCTTACGATTGATCTCGATTCCTCCTTTGTGAAGGAGTCCCATCAATTTTGAGTATGACAGTCCGTTCAAGCGAGCGGCAGCATTGATACGCTGAATCCACAATGCGCGGAAGTTGCGTTTTTTTGCTTTACGGTCGCGGTATGCATACTGCAAACCTTTCTCCCAAGTGTTTTTAGCTACGGTCCAAACGTTTCTACGTCCACCGAAATAGCCTCTTGTTAATTTAAGAATTTTCTTTCTACGTGCTCTCGAAGCAACGTGATTTACTGATCTTGGCATAGTTTTTTGATGTTTTTGAATGTTAGCGCCGGAGTTCCGGTCTTCAAGCTAAAGTCATTCGGTTAATAAATCGTTGATAAAACCTCTTTCCGAGAATTACTTCAGACCCAACATTAGTTTCACGTTGGATGAATCACAATCTTTCACAAGGCCAAAGTGAGTCAGATTTCTCTTCTGTTTTTTGGTTTTCTTGGTCAGGATGTGACTTTTGAAAGCATGTTTTCTCTTGATTTTTCCTGTTCCGGTAAGGGCGAACCTCTTTTTGGCACCGGAATTAGTTTTCATCTTAGGCATTTCGTTCCTGTTTTAATTAATGTATATATAGATAGTTATTGTGACGATGTTCTCACATCGTTTTTTTTCTTATTGTTGAGGTTTTTCCTTTGGAGGGGCAACCTCTTTCTTTTTGGGCGCAAGCATGATAATCATTCGCTTTCCTTCGAGTACCGGCAACTGCTCTACCTTTCCGTAGTCTTCCAGGTCGTTGGCGAAACGAAGCAGCAACACCTCTCCCTGCTCCTTAAAGAGAATAGAACGTCCGCGGAAGAACACGTAGGCCTTCACTTTAGATCCCTCCTCAAGAAAACTCTTGGCGTGTTTCAACTTAAAATTGTAGTCGTGATCATCTGTCTGAGGTCCGAAACGGATCTCTTTAAGCACTACCTTGGAGGCTTTTGCTTTTTGCTCTTTCTGACGTTTCTTTTGTTGATACAGAAACTTCTGATAGTCTGCAATACGGCACACAGGCGGCTTGGCATTCGGCGAAATTTCAATCAGATCCATTCCGAGATCTTGAGCCATACGCAACGCTTCTTCAATGGAATAAACTCCTTGTTCGGTTTCATCGCCAACCACACGCACTTCACGCTCGCGGATCTGATTGTTGATACGGTGAAGTTGTTCCTTCTGTGGCCTTGCCTGCGGTCTTACGAAATTGTTCTTAATAGCCAATGATTATACGATTTAAATTAATATTTATGGATTGTTTTACTGCCAAGCGTTCATTTGTTTTTCGACCTCTTCGGTCAAATTCGCCGCAAATGTAATAATTTTCATCGAACCTTTATCACCTTCGCCATGTTTTCTTACAGAAACTTCTTCATTTTCTGCTTCTTTCTCTCCAACAATGAGTAAATAAGGGATTTTTTTCATCTCATTGTCCCTGATTTTTCTGCCGATCTTCTCGTTTCTGTCGTCCACCAGTGTTCTGATGTCTTGTTGGTTCAACTCTTCGGCTACCTTATGGGCGTATTCGTTGAATTTTTCACTGATAGGAAGTACTACCACTTGATCGGGAGTGAGCCACAGCGGGAAATTACCTCCGGTATGCTCGATCAGTACAGCCACAAACCGTTCCATCGATCCGAAAGGAGCACGGTGAATCATCACCGGTTGATGTTTTTGGTTGTCGGCACCGATATACTCCAGTTTGAAACGATCCGGGAGATTGTAGTCAACCTGAATGGTTCCCAACTGCCAACGGCGACCGATGGCATCTTTCACCATGAAGTCGAGCTTGGGACCGTAGAAGGCGGCTTCGCCCAATTCCACGCGGGCATTCAGCCCTTTCTCTTGACACGCTTCAATGATGGCTCGTTCGGATTTTTCCCACACCTCATCGCTTCCGATGTATTTTTCTCTATTCTCCGGATCCCGAAGTGAAATCTGTGCTTCAAAGTTTTTGAAATCGAGCGCGCCAAAGATAATAAAGATGATATCCATCACTTTGGTAAACTCTTCTTTCAACTGATCGGGACGGCAGAAGATGTGCGCGTCGTCCTGAGTAAATCCTCGTACACGAGTCAATCCGTGCAATTCACCACTCTGTTCGTAGCGATACACTGTTCCGAATTCGGCGTAGCGAAGTGGTAGGTCTTTATACGAACGGGGAGATGCTTTGTATATTTCGCAGTGGAAGGGGCAGTTCATGGGTTTCATTAGAAACACCTCTCCCTCTTCGGGTGTAAGGATCGGTTGGAATGAGTCTTTACCATATTTGGCCCAGTGTCCCGAGGTTTCCCACAGTCCTTTCAATCCGATGTGCGGAGTCATGATCTGTTGGTAGCCGAAACGTTTTTGGATACGCTTCAGAAACTCTTCCAAGCGAGTGCGCAGGGCTGTTCCTTTGGGCAACCAGAGAGGAAGTCCTTTTCCAACGGCTTCGGAGAACATGAACAGTTCGAGTTCTTTTCCGATTTTGCGGTGGTCGCGTTTTTTAGCCTCTCCCAGCAGGGTGAGGTACTCGTCGAGTAGTCCTTTCTTCGGGAAGGTGATTCCGTATATACGGGTGAGCTGCTTGCGCTTCTCATCGCCCCGCCAGTAGGCTCCTGCAACATTCAGCAGCTTGATCGCCTTGATAGGGGCAGTGGAGGCCAAGTGAGGCCCGCGGCAAAGATCGGTGAACGATCCTTGTGTATAGGTGGAGATGGTGCCATCTTCGAGTTCGGAGATAAGTTCCAGTTTGTAGGTCTCACCACGATCACCAAACATCTTTATGGCATCTTTTTTGGCTATTTCCTGACGAATAACCGATTCTTTCTTAGCTACCAGTTCAGCCATTTTTTTCTCAATAACGGCCAGGTCAGACTCTTTGATCACTGTGTCGCCCGGATCTACGTCGTAGTAAAATCCGTTTTCGATGGCCGGTCCGATACCAAACTGGATGCCCGGGTAGAGCTCCTGAAGGGCTTCCGCCATCAAGTGGGCGGATGTGTGCCAAAACGCGTGTTTGCCTTCGGCGTCATCCCATTTGAATAGTTTCAGGGAAGCGTCTGACTCAATGGGTCGTGTCACATCCCAGGCGTTGTCGTTCACGTTAGCGGCTAAAACGTCCTGAGCAAAGCGGGAGCTGATGCTTTCCGCGATCTGAAGGGGGGATATCCCTTTTTCATATTCCCGAACAGTTCCGTCGGGGAAAGTAATTTTTATCATGATTGGACGATTGAAATTCAACAATTGGTACCTATGTATGGGTGTTTGTTAAATACTATTACCCATAAATTAATCTGCAAAGATAATACTTTTTGACAAGTAAATGAAAAAAGTTCGAGAAATGGATTGATTTCTGCCTCGCCGTGATGGCATTTTTATTGGGACAATGGGCGGGTAGAGATGGATGAACCGATTATTCCGAGTAGTAGGAGAGGGCCCTCGGTTTGTTTCTGTGATCTACAGCCCGGCGCATTGCCGTGTACACGGCAGCCAGCTACGGTGTACACGGCAATACCCTCCGGTGTACACCGCAGCACGAAAAGAAGTATTCGTTTGGCTGAATAAGAGCGGACGTATTGACTAAATGATCTGCTCCTTTTCCGGAAAGAGATAGGTGAGAAGTTGGAGTAGGAAAGAGAGTGCGGGTGGTTTGTTAATGTGGGGTTTATCTTGACGTAATTCAATTTCTAAATCCAGCTTTTCTTTAAAACTGAAGGTTTGATTCATGTTTGTAACCATAGATGCACATATAATTCATTTTCGCCATATAAGAACGTTTAACTCCCTAATTGACATTATTACTACTTTAATCATTTTTCTTTATTCTTATGTAAGAGTTCTATTCATTGAGCAATGAAAGAGTGTCTTCAATATGAGTTGTTATTAATCTTTTTGTAGAGTAGAAGTTGTAAAGTTGAAAAATGAATACGATTTAGATCTTGATTTGAAGTAAAATAGGAATGATTTACCAAAATTATACATTAATTTTGTCTTTCTAAAATTTCACAAAAGAGATGAGAGGTAATCAATGTGATTTTGAGCAATTTGTAGAGATGATATTTAAGCGATATTATTTGCCTCTTCGTGCCTACTCCTTTCGTTTTTTGAATAATAGGGAAGAGGCCGATGATGTAGTTCAAGAGGTGTTTCTTGAACTTGTTCAGAAGCGTGAGACTCTACATTTGGAAGAAAAATGGGTTAAGTCCTATCTTTTTATGGCGGTGTACCACCGTAGTTTAAATCACTTGAATCGGATTGATAGGAGTAGGATCCTCTCAATTACAGACCTCAGTGAAAATCAAAACCTCTCATCGTATCTCACACCACTTTTCGAGCAGCAGTCGGAAGAGTCGATCCTAATGGCAAATGAGCTTGGAGAGGCAATTAAGCGGTGTGTGGACGATTTTCCAGTTCAGCGACGACGGGTTTTTCTGTTGAGTAGAACCTATCAGTTGAAAAATAAAGAGATAGCCCAACAACTTGGAATCTCTATCAAGGCCGTAGAAAAACACCTTATGATCGCGCTTTCAACTCTTCGAACCTTTCTTTCTCGTGAAGAGCTTTATTTTATATTTTATTTTATTAATACTCTATAACTAACATACGGGTAGGGTATCGTGATTGTATATTGTATTAGCTATAAACCTCAACAAGCTGAAAATGGGAATCGAGACTATAATTATACGTTACTTGGATGGCTGTGCTTCCTATGAAGAGAAGCAGACGTTGCTCCAATGGCTTAAGGAAAGCGAAGAGCATCGTGGGGGGTTTTTGAAAACGCGTGATATCTGGTTGGCCTCGAATGCCGCGTTGGGATCTGAATTGGAGGTTGACTTGGCATTAGAGCGTTTTAAGGGAAGACTTCGCGAAATGAAAGAGAAGCAATTCCGCTTTTCATTAAACGATCCGAAGTGGAAAGTGTGCCTTCGAAGTGTCGCTGCAGTCGCTTTGTTGTTGATTTTGAGTGGAAGCATGGTGTGGTTGTATCAGAATACATGGCTTTTTAAACAACAAACAACCGTGTTGATTACTGCACCTAACTCGAAAGGTCACTTTGTTTTGCCTGACGGATCGACTGTGTGGCTTAATAAGGAGAGTAAATTGACCTTTTCGCAGCATGACTTTCGACAAGATCGAAGGGTTAGATTGGAAGGAGAGGCCTTTTTTGAAGTGAAAAAGAACACTCAATCGCCTTTTGTGGTTGCAATGGATGAAATCGATATTCAAGTATTGGGAACAGAGTTTAATGTGGCCCACTACCTCATGGATAGTTGTATTGAGGTGACTCTGAATAGCGGAGTGGTAAAGTTATTTGGTGAAACCTTGAAAAAAGAGCTACGGTTGAGGCCTGGTGACCATTTTGTGTTCAATAAACATACCCATCTTTATCAACTTAATCAAACGAATCCGTATTACTACTCTATTTGGAAAGAAGAACAGTTGATTTTTGACGATCATCCTCTAAATGAAATTATTCCCTGCTTGGAGACTTGGTTTAGGGTCAAAATAGAGTGTCCCGATCGATTGGCTGATTCTACCCATTTGACCTTTATTGTGAGGAATGAAACTCCTGAAGAGATAATGCGATCCATCAGTTATATTACTCCTATTGAATATAAGATCGAAGATAATATGATCACAATTAAAGAGAAAAAGAACCTTAAGTCCAACCGTTAAACCAGTTATCGCATGATCTAATACCAAAACACGTTCATTTAATTAAAAAAAAGAGTAGGTGGATGGTGCAACATCCGCCTACTCGTAACCTAAGTCAAACAATCTCTTCCGCTATAAATAGCGGAGGAAAGTACTAACTCAAACATTACAAAATTATGAATTTATTTTCTCACAAGAAAATGACAGGATTATTTTACCCAAAAAGTCATTCTATGTCAGTCGCTTTAATAATGGTAGTAGTGCTATGGATAAACACCCTCAGTCTATCTGCGCAAAATAATCCAATCAGTCTGACACTTCAGAATGTAACTGTAAAAGAGCTATTCAAAGCTATTGAAAAACAGTCGGATTATACGTTTTTCTATAACAATAGCGACATTAGCTCTTCACGTCAGATTTCTGTATCAGTAAGTAACAAAGCCATCGGGCAAGTTTTGAAGGAGACCCTCCCTGATTATACGTTCAGGGTAGAGAATAAAAGAATTATAGTAGTTCCAGCAGTTGTGTCTAAAGGTGTGGCTAAGAAGATAACGGGGGTTGTGACCGATAGTGATGGGGAGCCGATTATAGGAGCAAACGTGGTGGAGAAAGGTAGTGTCACGAATGGAACTATTACTGATGCCGACGGGAACTTTACTCTAAATGTGGCATCGGGAGAAACATTGCTTATTTCGTATATAGGATTCTCGGTGAAAGAGGTGTTGATAACAGGAGAATCAACCTACAATATAATAATGGCAGATGATATTCAAGCGATTGATGAAGTGGTGGTGGTGGGATATGGCACACAAAAGAAACGTGATGTTATTGGTTCGATAGTCACCATAAAGGGGGACGATCTGATGAAAACAACTCCATTTTCCATTGAGCAGGGTCTACAGGGGATGGCAGCAGGCGTTCAGGTTAGCAACTCCTCTGGTGTGCCGGGAGCTCCCGTGTCGATCAAGATTCGGGGTGTAAATTCAATATCCTCTTCAACGGAACCGATGTGGATTATTGATGGTGTTCCGGTGGTTAGCGGAATATTGGATAATAGTGTGAACGGTGAGGTGTCGCAAAGTATTCTTTCAATGATAAATCCCAATGATATAGAGTCGATGGAGGTGTTGAAAGATGCTGCTGCCACATCAATCTATGGTTCGCGTGGATCGAATGGAGTTATTCTTGTTACCACTAAATCAGGAAAGAAAGGAGCTACCAAAATCGATGTGGATTTACGTACAGGAATAAGTAGTTGGGAGAATTCTAAAATTGGCTTTGCCAATAATAAGGATTATCTTCAGATTATGGATATGGCCTTTGCAAACAGCAGACGCGAGGGACAGTACAGTCCGGCATATACATTGAATCAACTCGATGGGGTTGTGTCGTTGATGACCCGTGAAGAGGCGATGGCAACTAATACCGATTGGGTGGATGTTATCAGTCGTACTGGCTCTTTCCTTGAAGCGAATATGTCGGCGAGTCAGGGTACCGAAAAGGGAAACTCATACATGTCGGTTAAATATCGTGGGGATAATAGCAATCTGAAATTTAACGATTACAAAACTTTCGGGGCCAACGCAAATATGAACTACGATCTGCTGAACGTGCTACGTATTAATGCGCGTTTGAGTGGAACATATACCAATAATAATCGAGTAAAATCGAGCGATGGAAAAGCTGGTGCAGGAGGTTGGGCGCAGATATCTTCAAACGCGCTGCCATGGATGAGAGTGTATGATCCGGAGGGTGTGAACGGCTATTGGAATCCCTTGAGCGCGGCAAACGCCTTGGCAGGGATGGATCGTATTAATGCTGAAAGTAATTTGAAAACAATCAACTTATTGTCGAATATTTCGGGAACACTCAAGCTTCCTCTTAAAGGGTTGACGCTTAAGGGTGAGTTCGGTATAAATCACGTAAGTAATAAAATGTTATCTTGGCAGGGATCGGCTATTCTTATCAATGGAGCCAGAGCTGATGAGTCAAAATATGAAATGTCAACAATGAACTATAATGCCTACTTTAACTTCGATCGTACTTTTAATGATATACATGGAATCAGTGCAGTTGCTGGGGTAGAGAATACTCGAACGATTGGGCACCGGATGAATATGAGTGGCCAAAATCTTGTAGGAGCTTTTCATGAGCTCGGCTCTCCTCTTACACTTGGAGGAAGTAGTACGCTTGGCTATGAATCATATTTAAGGGGTTATTTTGCTCGTGCCAACTACAAATTTAAAGACCGGTATCTTTTGGGAGCAAGTATTCGTTCAGACGGATTATCCAAATTTGATAAGAAGAACCGTTGGGCCACCTTTGCCGCGGGATCAGTCGGTTGGATCATTTCTGATGAAAAGTTTTTCAATCAAAAGATTTTCAATATGCTGAAATTGCGAGGTAGTTTTGGTCAAACTGGAAATATAAATGTGCCGGGAGGATTGATGTCCGATCAATTTGGAATTCGCAATACTGACAGTCGCCTGCAGGGAACTAATAGTACAACGTTTGACGGCATTGGTAATTCCGATATCAAATGGGAAACAACCAATACGTTGGATGTGGGAATTGATTTCGGCTTGTTCAATAACCGTTTGAGTGGATCATTGGCATATTATCAACGCTCAATCTCCAATATGCTGCTGGCTGTGTCGTTGCCATTGTCTTCGGGTATAAATGCATCCGGATCGCCTTCGGTATGGCAAAATGTGGGGGATATGCGTAATACAGGATTTGAGTTCAGTGCAAATGCCATTGTTATATCGAAAAAGAATTTCACTTGGGATATTGGATTAAATATAGCGACCAATACCAACAAGATTACGGCTCTTGATCCGGAGTCTGATTCTAAAGGTGTAGGGATACAACACCTTGCAGATGGAGGTAGAGTGACGGCTATATCCCGAACAGGGTATGCATATAGGACGTGGTATATGGCCGAATCGGCAGGAGTGGATCCTCAAAAAGGAATTCCCTTGATTTATGAGGTGAAGACAAACGACGACGGAACAACTTCACACACGGGGAATATTATCCCAGCTACCGAGAGTAACATTAATAAGAATAAAATGTTTTTGCAGGGTAAAACGCCAATCCCTGTAGTTGTTGGAGGATTGAATACTAACATTGCATTTAAAAACTTTGATCTGAGTGCAGTATTTGCATATTCATTCGGGAATTGGATTTATAACAGTTTATATCAAAGCATGATGACTGTTAATCGAGGTACATTGGCATTGTCCAAGGATCTATTGACTCAGACATGGCAGAAACCGGGAGATCATGCTAAGTTTCCTCAGGTGGTGATGGAGGTTATGCACTTTTATGATGATCAAGGTAATCCCACTGCTACAGGGGTTAAATACGGAAGCGACAACTCGACCCCCTCTTCTGTGTATCTGGAACGAGGCGATTTTGTAAAACTTAGAAGTTTGCAGATTGGATATACATTTCCCAATTCTGTAATCAATCGGCTTGGTATGAGTAGTTTGAAGGTGTTTGTGAGCGGAAATAATTTGCTAACCTTCACTCCATTTAAAGGATATGATCCTGAAGTGGACGCGTACTCTCTGTTTGCTTCTATGCCGCTTTCCCGTTCGTTTATGATTGGACTTAATGTGAAATTCTAAATGCTGATTGATGATGAAAACATATAAAATAATATTGTTATTGCTGCTTGTTGCAATTTGGATATCTTGTGACAACGATACATACTTTGAACTTGAACGTCCCAATCAATATCCCTGGACGAAGGTGACGGAATTGGAGATGGGGGTAAGAGAGCCTTACCGCTTGTTAAACGGAAATGCATGGGGTAGTCCATTGGGAGCCATGGGGCTTCGTTTTTATGGTGAGTCTGATATTGCTCAACTGCTGCCTGATATATCTGGGGATAGTTACTACAACGAATATTATAACAGATTGTATAAAACAACGATTCCGTCTATGGATAAGGAGATGGGAAACGCGTTTGCTTACTTATATAATATGGTGGCAGCAGCCAATGCTCCGTTGACAATGCTAGAGAAAGCTGAAGAAGCACAAAAAGATCCGTTTGCGGATATGACCGCGGCTGATCGTGAGATGGTTAAGCGTTACAAGGGGGAATTGTTATTCATGAGGGGAGTGGCATATTGGTATCTGGCTCGCATGTTTGCTCCTCCTTTCGATCCAAATGGAGCCAATGATGGTAAATACTTTGTACTTCGCCGCACCTTTACTAATAGTGCGACAGAAATTAAGCATGCCCCCTTGGCTACCGTAAAAGAAGTATGGGAGTCTATTCAGAAGGATTTTGAAGATGCAAAGAAGCTGTTACCGATAAACTATGTTACGTCGGAGAAAGACGGAAAAGGACGAGCGAACAAATATGCGGCTTCGGCATTTTTGTCACGTGTCTATTTTATTACAGGACAATTTTCCAAAGCCAAGGATGAATGTGATTTTGTTGTGGAAGGTGGAATGTATAACCTGAATTCAGATCCTATCGAATCATTCAATCGGATTGCCGAGAATGGAAGTTGTGCTGATATAATATGGACTCAAGCAATGGATGCAAATACATCGGGGTTTGATAGAAATCCCACTATTATGGGAAAGAATGCATATCAAGGAAGTGCAACAGGTGGGAGGTTGCCCAATTTTAGTCTTTGCGCTTGGTGTAATTTAGCACTATCATACAGTACGCTCAAACAGATCGGCTGGATGGTTGACGGACAAAACGGAGATTATACGGTAGGTCCTGAAGCCGATGGAGATAAACGCTATAGCCAGCTCTATTATCGACTTGAGGAGTGGAAATCAAACGGAGTAGTTGGGGTTAACGACTCTCGGAATGTGGTGACAAAGCCCTATGTGTGGAATGATAAGTTCTTCCGTAATCCTGGTCAAGGACGCCGTTCAAGTCGGCCAATGTTGCGTTATGCAGAAGTGTTGCTTACTCGAGCTACACTTCGACTAAAGGATGGGGATAAAGAGGGAGCAGTCTCTGATGTGAACGAAGTTCGTCGTCGTGCCGGATTGCCCCCGTTGGATTCGGTAACACTGACGGAAGAACAAATTGAAAGAGAACGTATCATAGAACTCGCGGGAGAACATGGAGACCGTATCTATTATCTGATTGCCATGAGAAGATCGATCGGACGAGGAGATCGGCCAAATTCGATTGCCACTATAGAACCCCCTTATTCCGATTACTACTGGCAAGTTCCATTGGCCGAATCAGAGCAAAACGGAGCTTATAATTAATGTAATATTGAGTCTGAGGATAAGTAAGCGAATGTAAGAATGAAAAGAGTAACTTGCTCTTTTCATTCTTACTTTAATCTCCTGAACTACGTCAGTATGCTGTTTTTGTTTTTTTACCCCTTTAAGAAGTTAAATAAACGTAACGTCATGGTATTAACTGTGGCGGAATAGGTAAAGTATTAAGAGAAAGTGGCTATCTTTGCGCCTCATTTTGCGGGTGAACTGTGTCTAAACGGGTCGTCTGCAGCGAATGACGAGAAAATTGTTTTTACCAAATTAAATAAGAAAAGTTTTTTTGAAATGCCTACAATTCAGCAATTAGTTAGAAAAGGAAGAGCGGAATTGGTTGACAAGAGTAAATCTCCGGCGTTGGATTCATGTCCACAACGTCGCGGTGTGTGTGTGCGTGTTTATACCACTACACCTAAGAAGCCGAACTCAGCCATGCGTAAGGTTGCACGTGTACGTTTGACTAACCAGAAAGAGGTGAATGCTTACATTCCAGGTGAAGGACACAACTTGCAAGAACACTCAATCGTGTTGGTGCGTGGTGGTCGTGTGAAAGACCTTCCGGGTGTTCGTTATCACATTGTTCGCGGAACATTGGACACAGCAGGTGTAAACGGTCGTACACAACGCCGTTCGAAGTACGGAGCTAAGCGTCCCAAACCGGGTCAAGCAGCAGCTGCAGCAGCAAAAGGTAAGAAGAAGTAATTCTTTGCTCCTGAATTAAACAATCCTTATTACTATATGCCGTTCTTGACGCACGGCGGTTGAGTAAATGAAGCCGGAGGGCGGATTTGAAGCAAACAGTAATAACAACCAAAACAAGAAGTTTTAAAACCATTTATTTACAATGAGAAAAGCTAAACCAAAAAAGCGAATCGTACTTCCCGATCCTATATTCGGTGATGTAAAGGTTACTAAATTTGTGAACCATTTGATGTACGATGGTAAGAAGAATACCGCTTATACTATCTTCTATTCTGCCCTTGAAACCGTTAAGGCGAAATTGCCTAACGAAGAAAAGTCTTCTCTCGAAATCTGGAAAAAGGCGCTCGACAACATTACTCCCCAAGTCGAGGTTAAATCACGCCGCGTAGGAGGTGCTACATTCCAAGTGCCTACTGAAATTCGTCCCGACCGTAAGGAATCCATTTCAATGAAAAATTTGATCCTCTACTCACGTAAGAGGGGTGGAAAAACTATGGCCGATAAATTGGCAGCCGAGATTCTCGATGCATTCAACAATCAAGGTGGAGCGTTTAAGCGTAAGGAAGATATGCACAGAATGGCTGAGGCTAACCGTGCTTTTGCTCACTTCCGTTTCTAAGACGTTCGGTGGATCGAAACCAATGAAAGCACAATCAATCCAATAACCGAATAAAATAACAAACTAAATATCGAACATGAGTACTGTCGATCAGAACTTAAAATATACGAGAAACATGGGTATCATGGCCCACATCGATGCCGGTAAGACTACGACTTCAGAGCGTATTCTATTTTATACCGGTTTGACCCACCGTATCGGTGAGGTGCACGATGGTGGTGCTACCATGGACTGGATGGAGCAAGAGAAGGAGCGTGGTATCACGATCACTTCGGCCGCTACCACCGCAAGTTGGAAATACAAGGACAACACTTATAAGTTGAACTTGATTGATACCCCGGGGCACGTGGATTTCACTGTGGAAGTGGAACGCTCATTACGCGTGTTGGATGGTGCCGTGGCTACGTTTTGCGCCGTTGGTGGTGTAGAACCCCAGTCGGAGACTGTGTGGCGTCAGGCAGACAAATACAATGTTCCACGTATTGGTTACGTGAACAAGATGGACCGTAGCGGTGCCAACTTCTTCGAAGTGGTTCGCCAAATGAAAGAGATGCTGGGTGCCAACCCGTGTCCCATTCAAATTCCTATCGGTCAGGAAGAGACATTTAAAGGAATAGTTGACCTGATTCGTATGAAAGCCATTTACTGGCACGATGAGTCAATGGGTGCCGATTATTCGGTGGAAGAGATCCCTGCTAATCTTTTGGAAGAAGCGAAAGAATGGCGTGACAAAATGTTGGAGATGGTAGCCGAGTCGGATGATGTGTTGATGGAGAAGTTTTTTGACGATCCTTCAACAATCACTGAAGAGGAGATCTTGGTGGCACTTCGTAAAGCTACTTTGAATATGAGTGTGAACCCGATGTTGTGTGGTTCTTCATTCAAAAACAAAGGTGTTCAAACATTGTTGGATGCCGCTTGCGCGTTTTTACCAAGTCCGGTAGATACTCCGTTTACAGAAGGAACCGATCCAAACACAGGAGAACCTACCCGTCGCGCCTCTTCTTCAACAGAAAAAATGTGCGCGTTGGCGTTTAAGATCGCGACTGACCCATATGTAGGTCGTTTGTGTTTCTTCCGCGTTTACTCAGGACAGATCGATGCCGGATCTTACGTATTCAATACTCGTTCGGGCAAGAAAGAGCGTATCTCTCGTCTGTTCCAAATGCACTCAAACAAACAGAATCCGAAAGATCTGATTGGTTGTGGTGATATTGGTGCCGGTGTTGGATTTAAAGATATCCGTACAGGAGATACTTTGTGTGCTGAAGAGGCACCGATCGTACTCGAATCAATGGACTTCCCCGAACCAGTTATCGGTATTGCTGTTGAGCCTATCACTCAAAAAGACCTTGATAAATTGTCAACAGGCTTGTCTAAGTTGGCAGAAGAGGATCCAACCTTTACTGTTAAGACAAACGAAGATACAGGTCAAACTGTGATCAGCGGTATGGGTGAACTTCACCTCGAGATCATTATCGACCGTTTGAGAAGAGAGTTTAAGGTTGAGTGTAACCAAGGCCGTCCTCAGGTATCGTACAAAGAGGCAATCACCAAAACGGTTGAATTGCGTGAGGTGTACAAAAAACAAACCGGTGGTCGTGGTAAATTCGCTGATATTATCGTGAAAGTAGGTCCGGTAGATGAAGGTTTCGAAGGACAGATCCAATTCGTTGATGAGGTGAAAGGTGGTAATATTACTCGTGAATTTATTCCTTCAATCCAGAAAGGTTTTGTGACCGCGATGAAGAACGGTGTGTTGGCCGGCTATGCGTTGGATCAATTGAAAGTGACAGTTATTGACGGATCTTACCATGCGGTGGACTCTGACCAATTGTCGTTTGAGATTTGTGCTATTCAGGCCTTCCGTAGTGCTTGTGCTAAAGCAGGACCGGTGTTGCTTGAACCTATGATGAAAGTGGAGGTTGTTACCCCGGAAGAAAATATGGGTGATGTGATCTCTGACTTGAACAAGCGTCGTAGTATTGTTGAAGGAATGGATTCAAGCCGTTCGGGTGCTCGCATCGTTAAGGCGAAAACTCCGTTGGCAGAGATGTTTGGATATGTAACTTCGTTGCGTACCATCACCTCGGGTCGTGCTACTTCTACTATGACATTCTCTCACTATGCTGAGGTTCCAACTACCATTGCCAAACAGGTATTGACTGAGGTAAAAGGAAAAGTTGAACTGTTGTAATCAATATTTTAACAATCGATATGAGCCAAAAAATTAGAATCAAACTGAAATCTTACGATCACAATCTGGTTGACAAGTCATCAGAGAAGATCGTAAAAACAGTGAAAGCGGCAGGCGCGGTAGTAAGCGGACCCATTCCACTCCCTACTCACAGACGTGTATTCACTGTGAACCGTTCAACGTTTGTGAACAAAAAATCACGTGAGCAATTCGAGTTGCTTACTTATAAACGTTTGATCGATATTTATAGTACTACGTCAAAAACAGTGGATGCTCTTATGAAATTGGAGCTACCCAGTGGAGTAGAAGTAGAAATTAAAGTGTAATAATAAATCAGATCAATATCTCGTGCGGGAATCCGCCGAGATGTTGTAACGAAATGAATGTTTTTATCAATTAAGTAAAGAAATGCCAGGATTATTAGGAAAAAAAATCCGAATGACATCCGTTTTCAGTGCTGATGGGAAGAATGTTCCATGCACTGTTATCGAAGTAGGTCCTTGTGTTGTTACTCAGGTAAAAAGTGTTGAAAGTGATGGTTATGAAGCTGTGCAGATCGGTTTTCAAGAGAAAAAAGAAAAGCACACCAACAAACCAGAGCAAGGACACTTTACAAAAGCCGG
>JBKEBB010000154.1:0-11539 GCA_047972845.1 Bacteroidales bacterium | reverse complement strand
TCCCGAACACCGCCGTGAGTATCCGGACGATCATGATCTGTATCTCCGTTCTGCTGAAGATCAAATTAAAATGTTGCGTAGCCGAACCTCCCTCGCTCTTTGGTGTGGTGGAAACGAATGGCCATCGGCACGTGACATTGATGAGCGGTTGCGCTATGATCTGATTCCCCGTCTTGATCCTCTCCGCACATTTGCCTCTTTCTCCACCGATACTCTCTTTACACGTAACACCCAAGGTGGAGTAGGAGATGGTCCTTACGGCATTCAAGAGCCCGAATGGTTTTTTACTACCAAAGCCTCTCCCTTTAATCCCGAAGCGGGCTCTGTCGGATCACCTGAAGTAGAAAGTATGCGTCTATATATGACTGAAGCGGAACTTACTCAGGGAATACGATCCATGCAGAGACAAGGACCCCGTCGCCAAATGCCACCCGCATGGACCTACCATAAAGATCTTGGATATGGAGATCATCTCACCCGATATGGGGAAGTGAAGGATATCGAAACCTATAGTAAATATGCGCAGGTGGTTAACTATGACCAATATCGTTCATTTATGGAGGCGTGGGCTTCGCAGATGTGGGATAAATATACCGGGATATTGATTTGGAAGACTCAAAATCCATGGACCTCTCTTCGTGGGCAAATGTACGATTGGTTTTTAGATATAAATGCATCACTTTCAGGAACCCAAAAGGGGTGTGAAACATTGCACCCTCAGTATAATCTGGTTTCCAAGCAGGTTGAACTTCCTAACACCGGATTGATATCTTACTCTAATTTGTCTGTTAAAGCCTCTTTATATGATCGTACAGGAAAACAAATATGGAATAAAGTACAGGTCGGAATTCATTCAGCCGCAAACAGTGTAAACCGTCTTTTTGCTGTGGATAAACCGTCAGATGTTGAGGGCGTTTACTTTCTAAAACTTTCATTGCTCGATTCTGCTGGAAAGCAGTTGACCGACAATATATATTGGCTCACCACAAAAGAAAAGGATTACACCACACTGGCCGGAATGCCTAAGATAAAACCTGTTGTTAAGGCAGATAAGATAAAAGAGGGATCAACCCATCGCTATACAATTGACCTGAGTGTTTCTGAAGGCATCTCTTTCTTCAATCGCCTGAAGGTGTTTGATAAGAATACAGGAGCCAGAATTCTTCCTGCTCACTATTCGGAAAATTACATCACATTGATGCCGGGAGACACTAAGCAAGTAGTGATTGAGTTTAATTCCACCTTGGCAACTTCCGAGGTGCGAGTGGTAGTACAAAGTTGGACTGCCGACGATATTGAGATATAATCATTTATAAACGATGGATTGCCGGAAGTGAATATCGGTTTAGAGCTACCACTGTTCATGATTCTAATCTATTTTGATGTTCACTTTCGGTTTAATACATTTCATTTGACATAATTCCGCTTCTATGATTCGATCCCTAATTGACAAGTTGAATACATCGCATTGGCTTTCACACGATGAATGGGGATCTCTTTTGGTAGATATGGAGCCTGCCGATGAATCCTATCTATTCTCGATTTCTGCAGAAATTACGCGGAATCAGTTTGGAAGAAAGGTGTTTGTTCGAGGCTTGCTTGAAATTGGAAATTATTGTTGCAACAGTTGTCGCTATTGTGGAATACAGGCTCCAAACAGACAACTCGAGAGATATAGATTAGAGCCGGAGGAGATTATTGAAAGTTGTAAGAAGGCTTACCAAATTGGGTTTCGATCTTTTGTATTACAAGGTGGAGAGGAGAAGATCGGACTGACAAGTCGGATGGCTGAGATTCTTGCTCAACTGAAAAGAGATTGCCCTGAAGCGGCTTTGACTTTATCTATTGGAGAGCATTCCACCGAATTGTATGAAGAGTGGTATCGTGCGGGGGCTGACAGGTACCTCCTTCGACATGAAACAGCCTCGGCTCAATTGTATGAAAAATTTCATCCCGGAATGAGTCTTTCTCACAGGATGGACTGTTTATACAAATTAAAGGAGATAGGGTATCAAACCGGAAGTGGATTTCTTACCGGATTGCCCGGACAAGAACCTGTCTCTCATGCGGACGATTTCCTTTTTCTTCAGCAATTGAAGCCGCATATGGTTGGTATAGGTCCTTTTATTCCACATCGTCAAACGCCATTGTCCGGTGAGTCGGCCGGGTCGGCGGCATTCACATTGCGACTGCTTGCCCTCACCCGATTGCTCCTTCCCGATGCGCTTCTTCCCGCTACCACTGCGCTTAATACGGTGCATTCGGAAGGTAGGTTGATGGCTTTACGTGTCGCGTCCAATGTGGTGATGCCCAATATTACTCCTCCTGTATATAGATCGCTCTATTCGCTCTACGATGGTAAGAAAATTACCGGTGATGAGGCCGCGGAAACTCTTAGAGAGATGTGTTCCTATTTGAAAGAAAATGGATTTTCTCCGGCTCTGGAACGAGGCGATTTTATTCCCGATAGAACCAAGGTGTAGTCATTTGTGTTTTCAGTTTGTACAATAGTCTGAACCCAAATTATCGCCTTCAATTACATTTTATTTCATATCGTATGAATTTTATTGATCACACCAAAATAGAATCCTGGCTCCAACAATTGGACAAAGAGTTCGGCAGTTCCATGGATAGTATCGAACAAAAGATAGAATCCCGTCAATCCCTTTCTACCGAAGATATCCTTTATCTGATCAGCCTTACCGATTCATCCTCTCTTCAACGTCTTTTCTCTCTGGCAAAAAAACAGAAGGAGACTATTTACGGAACCCGAATTGTGATGTTTGCCCCTCTCTATCTTAGCAATCACTGTGTGAATAATTGTGTGTATTGCGGATATAGAAGGGAAAACGAGATCCCACGCCGTAGGCTTACCATGGATGAGATTGTGGCCGAGGTGAAGATATTAGAGAAAATGGGACATAAGCGGTTGGCGTTGGAGGTGGGTGAAGATCCACGGAATTGTCCCATCGAATATGTGATTGAGGCAATCGAAACAATTTACAAAACGGCCGGGCGCGAGGGAGATATCCGTCGAGTGAATGTGAATATCGCGGCAACCGGAGTGGAGGAGTATCGCAAACTAAAGGAGGCCGGTATTGGTACCTATATTCTTTTTCAAGAAACGTACCATCGACCTACCTACGAACGGGTGCACCCCAAGTCGTTGAAAGGTGATTATGAATATCATCTCAACGCTTTTACCCGAGCAATGGAAGCGGGAGTGGACGATGTGGGCGCGGGCGTGTTGTTTGGACTGTACGATTGGCGATTCGAATTGTTGGCTTTGTTGGAGCATAATCGATGGTTGGAAGAGCGTTTTGGAGTCGGATTTCACACTGTCTCTGTTCCTCGAATCAAACCGGCGGAAGGAGTTCTTTTGGATCAATTTACCGAGCGGATTGATGACGACATATTCAGACGTATTGTAGCCATACTCAGACTGGCACTTCCCCTGTCGGGGATAATTCTCTCAACCCGCGAATCGGCCGAGTTGCGAAAAGAGCTTATTTCATTAGGAGTTTCACAGATAAGTGCCGGATCATCCACCGGAGTTGGTGGGTATAAGGCGGACGAAGCGGCAAAAAATACCGAACAGTTCAGTGTGGAGGATCATCGTACCCCCTTGTCGGTTCTCAAAGAGTTGATCGCTGAAGGGTATTTGCCGAGCTACTGTACCGCTTGTTATAGAAAGGGGCGCACGGGAGATCGTTTTATGTCGTTAGCGCGAAGTGGCAATATTCGCAATGTTTGCCAGCCGAATGCCTTAATGACACTTGTAGAGTATGCTGCCACCTATGGCGATTCGGATTTGATTCAACGGGTGAAAGAGTTGATTCCTGACGAAATTGATCGAATACTCAATCCCCAGATGCGCGAATATACCATTCGGGCCATTGAGAAGATTTGGAAGGGAGAACGTGATTTCTTCGTTTAACGGATGATTCTCTCTTTATAGGAGTAAATATGTGCGATATGAACTCCTATATGATTACAACTTATTTTATTTGCTGATATAATGCATTCAATACGAAAACATATTGTCATAGCCGGAGCCGTTAATAGTGGAAAGTCGGCTCTTTTTAACGCTTTAACAAGGCAGGAAGCCGCTATTGTATCTGAGATTAGAGGAACAACCACAGATCCTGTTCGTAAAGCGGCCGAACTATTTGGCTATGGAGCGGTGGTATATGTTGATACCGCTGGATGGAACGACACTACCTCACTTGCAGCCCAACGGGTAGAAAAAACCCGGGTTGCAGTTGATTCCGCCGATTTGGTTGTTTATGTAGTGACCAATGAATCTGAACTGACTGAAGTCGATCAATTCTCAACTCGCCCTACAGTTGTGGTATGCAATAAAACGGATCTGCTTTCAGAGGCCGAGAAACTCCGAATTTCTACTAATTATCCCGATCTGTTGATGGTCTCGGCAACGAAGAAAGAGGGAATTGAACGGTTAGAAAGCCGGATGTCGGAGATATTATCGGCAGGAGAGAAATCTCCCACATTAATAGAAGGTTTGGTCAATGAGGGAGGCACAGTGTTGCTGGTTGTTCCGATTGATAGTGCCGCTCCCCAAGGTCGTCTTATTCTTCCGCAGGTGCAGTTGCTTCGAGATTGTTTGGATAGTGGGGTGAAGTGCGTTGTTGTTCGTCCTACAGAGTTGCTTTCGGCTCTTGATAATCTAAAAGTGATGCCTGATCTGGTGGTCACAGACAGCCAAGTGTTTGGAGAGGTGAAATCACTTTTGAATAACCGTTGTCCCCTCACCGGTTTTTCGATGCTGTTCGCCCGGCAAAAAGGAGATATTTATCGGTTGAGCGATGGTCTCACAAGTATTGAGAATTTAGCGGACGGAGCTCGAATTCTTGTGGCGGAGGTGTGTACCCACAATACTACGCATGATGATATTGGACAAGTGAAAATCCCTGCTCTTTTGCAACGCTATTGTCAAAAGAAATTTCAGTTCACCTTTGTGCGAGGACGAGAGTTTCCGGCTGATCTTTCCCCATATGAGTTAGTGATTCACTGTGGTGGATGTATGGTGACTCGCCGAATGATGATGAGTCGTATCGAATCGGCAGTCAGACAGTCGATACCAATTACCAACTACGGTCTTCTGTTGGCCAAACTTCAAACGGCCCTTACTCAATCCCAAGATACGAACCAATGAAAGAATGGTTTTTTAGTATCAAAATATCCTATGTTGATTTGATCTGATACATACCCCTAAAAAGGAATATACCTTTTGAACAAAACGTTTAGTCGTATTATTCAAAAGGTATATTCGTATTGAGTGAAAGGTATATTCCTTTTTGTCAAGCGGTCATTATCAGATTTTCTTAGTGACCTATTTCGGAATTCGTTTACAGGTTCGTTCTGATTGGTTACTACTTCTTAAGCACATTGATCATTCCCAATACAACCGAAGCCATGGATGTGGTCATCGCGCTGATCTGAGCAATTTGAGCTAAGTTGGACACTCCTTTAGGCATCTTCATGGGAACCACAATCTCGCATCCGGGTTCTATCTTTGGATATTTCTTGAAGAATATGAATCGTGTCTTCGTCACATCTACTTGTCCGTTGGCATAGATCACAATTGGTTTCCTTTTGGCGAACTCGGCATATTCTCCGGCTTGATCAATGTAGAAACGAAGCGATTTCTTTGAATTAAAGGTGGTGGCATTGGGGAAGAGTACGGCCCCACTGATATTAACCGTATTGAGAAACTGAGGTATGTAGAGGGAATCTCCGTCTATCAATCTGATATCGTGTTCGCTTCCGGGATTCTTGAGAGCCAACTCCAGGTCGATACCAATCTTATACGAATCGATTTTGAGCAGTGTGCTATCAATCTTCTTTCCACCAGTTGTGTCAGCCGATAATCTGACTAACGATTCGATTTTTTGTTTTTCTCCTTCGGTCATTTTTCGGGTGATAGACGCCCCTTTTATATAGGCTTCACCCGTTGTTCCTCCGGCTTTCTTTACTAATTCGGACAGACGCATTCCTCTCTTTTCGATCACGTAAGGACCTCTGAAAATAATCTCGCCATTTACGTAAACCATTTGTTGGGGATTGTAACCGGGAGAGTAACGTACGGTAACTATATCAAAAGGTTTGAGGGTGAATCGGGCAGCTTCATCTTCAATTGACAAGTCGTCGTGAATTGAGAATGAATAGGTTTCAGCCATTTTTTGAGAAACGGTAGTTGCGTATTCGTCTTTTATTTGTCGCGCCACGGAGATGTTGCCCAACGATGCCGACTCTTTAAATCCTTTGGCCATTATTACCAAATCTTTGATTGTCATGTTGTCGGCATACGTAAATGTAGATTCAAAGTTTACGGCCCCGTTGATAGTCACGGTGTAGTTTTCCCTCATGTCGTAGATGGTCGCGATATATAGCGAATCTTCACGTTTGAGTTCGATGTCCGGAACGGTACCACTCATCAGAGCTTTCAGATTGATGGAGGTGATAAGTGGAGTGGTGTCGTCGTTGCGTCGGGTCAAAACGGCTTTCTCCATGAACGTTTCGTCTTTAAGCCCTTGCGCCATTTGGATCAGTTGTTTTACCGTTTTCATCTTATCTGAGAGGGCATAACTTCCCGGTCGATAGACTGAGCCTGCTATGCGGACTCTGTTTTCGTATCTGTCAATTATGCGATCGGCAAATACAATATCACCATCGATGATTTGAAAGGAGGGGTATTCATTGGTTTTTACGTCGAAGATGGAGTACATCTTGCCGTTCTGGCGATTCACTTTAACTTGTTCCTTCAATGCGTCTCCAGTAAATCCCCCACAGAAAGTCAATAGGTCTTGTACTGTTTCTCCTTTTTTCAGTTCATAGATACGGGGTCTTTTAATCTTACCTACGGCTCTGACTCTGCTTACATAAGGCTGAACGATAATCATATCCTGATCTTCGAGTCGAACGTTGGTTTCATATTTACCGTGAATCAGATAATCATAGACGTCGAGTGTGGCAATCTCTTTGCTCTCTCTGTAGAGTTTGATTGATCGCATTGATCCGATTCGGTTTACTCCGCCGGCGGCATATAATGCATTGAACAGACTGCTGAGAGATGATAATGTGTAGGTGCCGGGAGTTTTTACCTCACCCGCGATGTTTACTTTGATTGATCGTAGTTGTCCGAGCGATATCTTTACATACGTATTTGGTTCCTCGGCACTTAATCCGGCATAAATTTGGCTGAGTTGATTTTTTAAACGAATCTCTGCTTCCGCGATGGTGAGTCCGGCCAAATAAATAGGTCCGATGTTTGGTACTATTATATTTCCGTCTCTGTTGATTGGTTGAATAAAGTTGTTTTCGGAGGCTCCCCAAATATTAACGGCAATTTCGTCTCCGGCGGATAGCTTGTAGTTTTTGGGAGTGGGGAGTGTACTGCTTGGAGCAAATGTTAGATTTTCTGATGAAAAGATTTCAACTCCGAAAATGGAATCGCCCAACTCTTTTGTCTCAAAGAATTTTAGATATCGTTCGAACTCCTGAAAGTCGCGAAATTCTTCAATTGTTCGAAGTCTTGTTTTGTTGGCCTTCTCTATTAGTCTCAACGAGTCGGTTTGCATCCAGTTTTGATTTTCTTGACCGTATTCAAGGGATTTCAGCATCTGGTTGGTTTGCGAATTGAAGCTATTGTTGCCATCTTCCGCCTTTTGATTATTTATGGCATTTTGAATATCTGACTCTGAAAGACCTAACGCTTTGGCCTGTTCGATCTCTTGCGGAGTCAATTCCTTAGGTTGGGAGGTTTGGTTTCCTATTTGCTGTTGTGGCAAGGTGTTTCCCAATGAACGGTTGTTTTGGTATTGTTGAGTGGGTGACTGGGAAACGGCTGATGGACTGCACAAGAGGATGAACAGTAATAATACAAGATATTTCATACGATTATATATTCTTATGTTGCGGCATGTATCTATTTTCATGGTAGTCAAATAATCATCACATTCAGTTTTATTATTGTACATTGTAAATGGATTTTATAAAGTGATATGTTTGATTTGATTGACGATCGCTCTTTCTTTTCGGTTTCCCAAGATGTCGAAAACTTTGATCAATATAATTCCAAGAAGAATGTCAATGAAAAGAACAATTGTTATGGATAGATTGGATAACAGAAAATTTAAAGCCAAGAAAAGCACCTGAGCCAAAAGGATGATCAGGGTGCAATAGATGTGAGGCAATTGTAGGCGAAGTAGCTTGTGATGGATATGCCTTTTATCTGCTACGAAGGGAGATTCTCCCGCCATAATGCGGACAATAAACACCCGAAAGGTGTCGAACGCGGGTATGAAAATTATGCCGACAAAAATGGCTGGTGCGTTCAGAGTATTGCTGAAAGCCGGGGTTAAGTTTAAATCGTAAAACTTGAGATTTAAATAAACAATAAGAAAACCGAGCATTAATGATCCGGTATCGCCCATGAAGACCTTCATTCGTTTACCTGTCGTGTTGTAAATGAAGAAGACTGAAAGGACTCCAAGCATAGATGCCGCCATCATGGCGTAGGAATAAACATGGTTGTAGGAAAACCAGAAGCATAGGAAGCTGAGTGAAATGAAGGCAAGTCCCGAACAAAGACCGTCGATGCCATCAATTAAGTTATAGGCGTTGATAATGAATACAGAGATCAGCACGGTTAAAATCATTCCGAAAGCCGGATAAAGCTCGTATATGCCAAAGAGTCCATGCAGATTCTTTATATATACTCCACTCATCGCGAGTAGAATGGATGTAAGGGTTTGAACTAAAAACTTTGTACGATACCCTAATTCACTTAAATCATCAGCCAATCCAATGAAATAAAGCATTGTGGCTCCCGAAATAAAATAGAGGATTTCAATATTCAGATCTTGCAATAGATTGTGGTTTACATCCAGATTAATCGAGAAACGTAAGGCAACTAAGGCACAAAATGCGGTCAAGAATGCCGGATAGAAGGAGATACCACCAAGTCTGGGAACTTCACCTGAGTGAGATTTTCTCTCGCTTACTACGTCGAATAATCTTTTCTTTTTTGAAATTATCACAATACTTGGAATTGTTATCCAGCCCCATAAAGCTGAGACTAAAAAAGCAAGCAGGATAAATAAATAAATCATGTTTTGAGCTATTTGAGGCAAAAGTACAAAGAAACTTTAATATAACGCCGGAACTATTCCGTTAATTGGCTTTCACGGTAAGTAAGTGCTATTAAATGAGGTTATTTCGGACTTACGGTAGTTTTTCTATATTTTCTTATTTTAATCGGAAGGATACTTATTCATTTTAAAATAATCAGTTAATTATATACGTTTTGAGTGAGCTGGATAAAGGGAAAGATCGGAAATCTTCCTTATTTCATAGCCTCCTATTCTAAATACAATCCACAACTTTTCACTATAATAATGAAGAGTGT
Organism: Bacteroidales bacterium; assembly: GCA_047972845.1. Classification (GTDB taxonomy): domain Bacteria; phylum Bacteroidota; class Bacteroidia; order Bacteroidales; family JBKEBB01; genus JBKEBB01. Next base: position 2,109 of record JBKEBB010000154.1, on the reverse strand, counting down.
AATATAAGTGTGTGGTTAGTACGACAATAATCGTTATATCTATTATTGATGAACGGATCGATAAAAATGTTGCATGGGAGCCCTCTTTTTGTCTTATAGCGACACTGCTGAAAAGGAGTAGAATGAAGTTTTGGGAATGTATTTATATACGTATCCAAATGAGAAATAATATCTCTATTGAAGAATCTTAATGAGATTGTCTAATGTGATTGCAACCTTCTCATTGATTACATTGTAGTTTATGAATTAATTCGTACCTTTGTCGGCTCTAAAATGCAGGTGCAAAAAAATAATCAAAACTCAAATAGTAAATAAGAATGAACGTTTTACAGCAAAACATCGACAGCGTAAATGCGATAATCAAGATTCAGATTGAGCAAGCCGACTATCAGGAAAAAGTTCAGAAGGCCATTCGTAATATTCGGCAAAAAGCCAATATCCCAGGATTTCGTCCAGGTATGGCTCCGGCGTCGTTGGTTAAAAAGATGTATGAGAAATCAGCACTGATTGAAGAGATTAACCGTATGGTTTCGGAAAAACTCTTTTCATATATCCGTGAAAACAACCTGCAGATTTTGGGAGAACCGTTACCTAATGTAACCGAACAACAGGAAATTGATTTTAACGCCCAAGTCGATTTCGAATTCTGTTTCGATATTGGTTTGGCACCTGCAATAGATATCGCGTTCTCGAAAAAAGATAAAGTTCCTTTCTATCAGATTGAAGTAACTGACGATATGGTAGAGGAGCAAATTAAAGCAAACGCCCAACGTTTTGGATCAACACAGTCAGCTGATACCTTCGAAGGTAAAGATATGTTGAAAGGTGATTTGATTGAATTGGATGAGCAAGGAAATGAGAAAGAGGGCGGATTGAAAGTAGAAGCTTCAATGATGATTCCTTACTACTTCAAGGATGAGGCTGAAACAGCCAAATTCGAAGGAGTAAAAACAGGTGACTCTATTGTGTTCAACCCATCGAAAGCAAGCGCTGGAAGCGATGCTGAACTTGCTCATATACTTCGAGTGAAAAAAGAGGAAGTGGCAGGTTATACGTCAGATTTTAAACTCACAATAGGAGAGATTACTCGTTTTACATCAGCAGAAATGGGAGAAGAGCTATATAAAAAGGTATATGGCGAAGATACTGATGTTACAACAGAGGAGGCATATCGTGCCAAAATAAAAGAAGGAATCAGCCTGATGATGTCTCCCGAAGGAGAGTACAAGTTTGGTCTTGACGTGAAAGCGTTGGCTGAAAAGAAAGTTGGTGATATTCAGTTCCCTCAAGAGTTTTTAAAGCGTTGGTTGATTGAGTCGAAAGAAGGAAAAACTGAAGAGTCTGTTGACGAAGAGATGCCTAAGATGCTGAAAGAATTGACATGGCATTTGATCAAAGAAAAGATCGTAAAAGACAATGATATTCAGGTAAACGAAGAGGACCTGATGGAGATTGCTAAAGTGGATACTAAGATGCAATTTGCTCAGTATGGTCTGAACGATATTCCTGAAGAGTACCTGATCCAGTATGCACAAGAGATGCTTAAGAAAAAAGAGCAAGCTCGCGGATTTGTGGATCGTGCTATCGAGGAAAAGGTCTTCGCTTGGATTAAGTCACAAGTGACTTTGCAAGAAAAGTCAATTACTCGTGACGAGTTCTACAAACTATTAGGAGAATAATTTCGTATGATTATAGTGATAAAACGCCGTGTTTAACCGCACGGCGTTTTTTTGTGCGACTAATTATTTGGATGCCTTCTAAAGCGCCTTATAATGGGAGTTTTGATTATTCTAACTATTTATAAATCGATATTTCTCAGATATGTTCAATCCTCTGGTTTCAAAAGGTTCTGTATGATTGGAGGTTATCTCATATGCAACCTTTCGGGGCTGATCGATTTGTTTATTAATTAATATCTTTATCTTTGCAATCCATTATGGGAAGAATTGTGTCCATAGATTATGGGAGAAAGCGTACGGGTATTGCCGTTACCGATACTCTCCAACTTATTGCTAACGGTTTGACAACTGTACCCAGTCATGAGGTGTTGAGTTTTTTAAATCGCTATGTCGAGCAAGAATCTGTGGAGCGGATAATTGTGGGTTTACC
>JBKEBB010000148.1:0-2673 GCA_047972845.1 Bacteroidales bacterium | reverse complement strand
TGTAGAACGATGCTTGTACCTTTTGAAATAGAATCTCAAACTCTTCCCTGTTCGAGTTGTACGCCTGATATTTATAATCATACACAAGTGATTTATCTTCTTCTCGCACTTCGGGGAATATATTTTTCTCATCATTTTCCAGAATCATAATGCAGCGAGCATCTCGTTCTGCCGTCTGAATGTGCTTAAGAGTGGCCGAGGTCATAGCTTTTTGATTCCTTTCCAGCTCGGCATTGGCCTCTTCCAGTTCTATACGAAGAAGCTGTTTCTTCAGTTTATAAGAACGGGCAATCATTATACCAAGCAGCAATAAAAGGAGAAAGGCTACGATCAGAAAAAGAATGATTCCCCGCTGGCTTTTGATCTTCAATTCTCTATTCTGAGCCTCTAATTCATATGCCTGTTTCTCCTTATCGTATTTATAAGCACTTTCAAGATCAGCTATTTCTTTGATGTTCGCCTCATTGAATACACTGTCGTTGTATGTCTTATACAAAATATGGTTCTGATAGGCCGCCTGATAATTATTCATTGAGGCATATATATCCGAGAGTTGTCCATACACCTCCTTTTGAAGATTCAATAACTTCAATTCTTTCGCCACCTCCAACGATTTAAACGAATACTCCAATGCATCATTGTACCGTTTCTGTTTAAAATAAACCAACCCGATCTTTGCCCATATCTCACCAATCGGGTGTCTCAAGTTAATCTTTTCGGCAATAAGCAATGCTTCGGTGAAATGGGTGAGAGCCTGATCATACTCGTCTAAACGGATGTATATAATACCCATGTTAACCAGTATATTAACGAGCAGACTCCGATTATTATCGCCTACTTTCGACAAAGCCCTTTCGTAATATTCCAACGCGCGAGGGTCATTCATATTCAAATAGGTATTCCCTATATTTGCCAAACAGGCAGTCACTTTAAAATTATCCCCAATCTCTTCAGAGATTTTCAACGCGTCATGGAGGTATTTAAGGGCACTATCATACTCCCGTTGTCCGGATTTTACTCCCGCTATATTGATATAATTAATTATCTGAGACGATCTATCTTCAAGCTTCTCATTTATATCCAATGCTTTCAAATAGAGATCAAGAGCGACGGGATAATTCGCTTGAATATTATAAATCGAGGCCAAACTATTAAATACGGCCGCCAAGGTTGAATTATCATTCAACTCCTCGGCCAAACGAATCGATCTATCATAAAACTCGATGGCTCGTGGGTATTGCCCCCTTTCGTAGTAGTTTCGCGCCATATTCGAATAACATTTGAGGGCAAGGCTTTTGTCCTCTATGTTATTTGCTAATTTAAGAGCCCGATCATACGACTCATTGCATTTTTGAATTTCTCCCAGACTTTTTTGTACGTTCCCAATTGCAATCAGGCAATTACAAATAACCGTCTGATCGTTGATGGATTCAGCAATTGAGATCCCTTGTCGAAAATAGGCTAACGCGGCTTGCCTGTCGCTTTTAATAGTAGCCAACCCTGTCACCCATAGGCTGACCGCTTTTCCCTTGGTATAATTTATTTGATTTGACAGCTGTCCGGATTCAGAGGCATACTTCAACGCTTTTTCGGTATCTTTTGAGAATATTGAATAGGCTATCTCATTCATTATATCAACCTTCTTGGTACTATTGGCCGATTGACGACTCAACAGGCTCTCAAGGCTATCCACTTTATGTGCTTGCGCAAAAGCGGAATGAACGAAGAATAACACAATAAATAAAAAGAAGAAATGTAATCTGCTGCTCATATTTTATAAAACTCTGTCGGAATGAATATTCATGTCAAAAAAGTCGGATCAACAGCCCCCTATGGTAAAAAGAACTTTCAGATATTACAAACGAGAGTCCAAACAAACACATAGCTCCACATTGAGAAGTTAATTCGCACGCAGTACAAAAATAGGGAAAAGATTTTAGGATCATAGGATGGAAAACCCATTTTATCAATCTCTCTTTGGGGAAAAGAGGGAGTAGGAAAACCGTAAATCAGAGTAATAAGCTTGATTCTGTTGTATTGGCTAAGTGTATCACAGACGTGAAAAAGGCATTCATCACCTATCGGCTCTGATTCGTCGATCTGTAGTTACACTTTCTCGTTGGATAGGGCTATTATTAATCAAAGGCACCACTTCATTGCCCGGTGCGGTGTACAGCGCGATCGGGTGCGGTGTACAGGGGAATCGATCGCACTGTACAGGGTAGAAAGGAGAGGAGCGTTCATATTCATTAATCATAGCTCACAGAGAGGAAAGAAAATCCGGAGCATTCGGAAAAACCGAGTATTACGAATAAAGAAAGGGATTATATTGTAGCGACAAGGGGTATATATAAGAGAATTTGATCCAACATCGGAGGGAATGGAGAGCAATTACCGGGTATGATTATACGTAAAACCAAACGATATTTTCTCTTATCAAAAGAGGAGTCAGAATATCGGGAAAAATCGCTTGTAATTCGATGATTTTCCGCTAAGTTTGCACCTTATAATTAACCCAAAGAAGAAAATTCTGTCAAGCCATGACTACACGCCGTAACTTCCTAAAAAAGGCATCCTTTGGGGCAGGAGCCATTGCCTTTACCACGACCCCACTTCTCGCTTCAGAAAATGATTTATCAGAGGTAGCTCAGAGTTCAACCGCTAAAGAGGGAT
>JBKEBB010000095.1:0-3136 GCA_047972845.1 Bacteroidales bacterium | reverse complement strand
TCGGACGACCCGGTTAGAGGCTTCGTAATGTGATAATTTCGTGCCGGATGTTTTCCGAACATTTCTTTACCGTATCGCGAACAATCGATTCAAGTATCTCGTGCGACATCTCCACACGGGCGTTGAGCGTAAGGGTGGGGGAGTTGCTTTTGGGGTTTGTTCCTTTAATGGTGAGGGTTGCTCTCTTTCCGGTAATATTTCCGATGACAAACGAGTTTACGTCTTCTATAATGGCTTTTACATGTCCTACGGAGGCCTTCAACTCATCAAACTGCGCTGAAAGAGAAGATAGCAGTGTGTGAAGGAATTTACTCCAGTCCACATTCTCGCCCTGCAGTCTCACCGTTCCGTTCAACCATCCCAATACGGCTTCTCCTTCGGCGTAGGTGTCGTAGTCAACTTCCGCGATTTTCAGTCCGGCATCTGTGCGAGTAAGAACCGTGTCGATCCATGTGTCCAATCCATCTCCTGTGTGTGAACTGATCTCCAATATCTCTACATTCGGGAATACGGCAAACGCGCTTCTCTTTAGTTCGTCGAGCTCTTCCCCGCTTACGGTGTCCGATTTGCTGATAAGAATCATATCGGCCTCTTCCAACTGTTTTTTTACAATATAAGCGGCACTTGGATGAAGATCTCCGTTTTCTCCTTTGATTAAATCGGACAAACGCTGTGGCGATATCAGTACGGAAAGAGGACTGAGAGTTAGTTGGCTGTTGAATTTCTCTTTCAAGGGTTGAAGCAATGTCGCCGACAAATCGGTACAGCTACCCACCGGTTCGGCGATGATCACATCCACCGTGTCGATATCGGTCAGATTGTTTAGCGACTGGGCTAGTCCATTGAAATTACAACAGAAGCAGCTGCCGCTTACCTCTTCTACCTTTACTTTGTCGCGTTGCAATAGCGCGGTGTCAACCAAGTCGGGTGCTTGATCATTGGTGATCAGCCCCACTGTTTTTCCTGTTTTGCTGATCCGTTTAGCCGTTTCCCACAACAGAGTGGTTTTTCCCGCTCCCAGAAAGCCTCCTACAAAGATTACTTTAGCCTTGTTCATAGTATCTATTTAATTGTTTGTTTTATCACGTGATGGATTGTATGTGTAAATCAAAATAGTCAATCGCTCCTATCATGTAGTGCCGAGTGATATCCCTGTTTATAATAGGTAGCTCGGACGTACGAAGAGATGATTGATATTTTCGATTATTTGTCGCAATCGCACGTTCCTCCTTTTTTGTTTTTCATCACCGGCTCTATAATCTTGGTAAAGAAGAGGGCGGCCAGGGTGGCTCCGACGGAAGGTGCGAGGATATAGACCCAAAAGAAACCGCCCGTCCGATCTGGGAATGCGGCATCGCCCCATCCCATGATCCATGCTACCATGCGGGGGCCGAAATCACGCGCCGGGTTTAATCCGGCTTGGGTAAGGGGGGCAATCAGGCAGATGATCGCGCACACGGTTAATCCGATAAATAGTGGGGTGAGTGAATCACTCGGTTTACCGGCGTTGCAATTCTCGGTCAACGAGAAAATGGTAAACACGAGAAGGAATGTTCCGAATCCTTCTGCAAAGATAGCTAACCACATGGAGGTGGAGTAATACTCACCCAGAAATCGAGCGGTCTGAACCGATTCGGCAGATCCGCGAACAATCCCCTTGAGGGTTTCGAATTCGCCTACGGCGGTAGAGAAAAGCAGATATACCACCAATCCGGCGGTAAATGCACCGATAAACTGACTCAACAGGTAGGAGAGTATTTTGCTTGGCTTCATTCTACCTCCGGCGATCATGGCGATGGTTACCGCCGGATTGAGATGCGCGCAAGAGAGATGTCTTGTAAGATAGATAGCAAGAGTAACACCAATACCCCATGTGATTCCCATTTGAAAGATGCCATGGTATTGATCGAATAGAATGGATACGGCTACGGCACCACAACCGAATAACACCAAAAGAAACGTGCCGATGAATTCTCCTAACATTTCTCTTTTGGCGAAACAAAAAATCTTCTGCGTCATTACTGTATTAGTTGGTTAGTGAATGGTGGGACATAATTAGGCGTGCTTCCGGAGTGCTCATTTTATCTCAATGCAAAAAAGATCATATAGCAAAAAAACGACCGATGATTGACTATAGAGACATTCCTACCTGCAAATATAGTATTATTCAGTTACCTGCAAATAGAGAAAATCGTGTGAAATGAATATTTTTTTTGTGTTCGTAAATGTACGTACAAAGTGTAGGCCTGTTTCAGTCCTCAGACTTTTAGTTATTTATGTATGCGAGAATATCTATTTATTGTCATCTTAATTTATCTTTGCGACCTGATGATAAGTATGTGTCAGGCGGCATTGCCAAGATCAAAGGATAGACATATATATGCGAGGAAAAACAAGGATCTGATTTCATTCTAAAATAATATGATATGATAAATGAAATTATAAGAGATGCTTTACTCTTTTCGTGTTCGATTTTATTTGCTTTTTCGCTTGATTATAAAAGGTCGGGTAAGTTTTGGTATATATTATTGTTGTTTTTTGTAGTCGGATTTGTTGATAATACCTTTAACACGATTACTATGATATATCCCAATACGCAACTAATTTCCCCGTCTATTTTCAATAATTTGTATTTCAATTGGAGTGCTAAGCTGTATAGCATTGTTTTTGCCATATTTCTATCGGTTTTATTAAGACGTATAATTTCACCTTTGGAGATTGGGTTGTCACTTAAGCAAAACAAAGGCTCGATCAGGTTTTCACTTGGTTTTATTATGATTATTTGTTTGATAGCTTCGGGTCTTGGAATGCTTAGTTCGAAAACCCCTTTTGAGGGTGAAATTTTGCTTTACACTGCTATAATGCCGGGATTGAGTGAAGAGCTAATTTATAGGGGATTGTTGTTGGGATTACTGAATAAAATATTTGAGAAGAGATATAGATTGCTGAAAACTAATTTTGGTTGGGGGGCAATTATTACTTCTTTGATTTTCGGGTTTCTTCATGGATTCCAATTAAGCGATAACTTCCAATTCCAATTTGATTTTATTACAATCTTACTATCCGGAATATACGGGTTCATATATGCATTGATCAGGGAAAGAAGCGGAAGTTTGGTTTTCCCTATAGTAGCACA
>JBKEBB010000073.1:0-2949 GCA_047972845.1 Bacteroidales bacterium | reverse complement strand
TGTGCTATAAATGTGTTTTTGTTAGCGCTTGTCTATCTTGTGCGTATCACAACAATTCAACAATTTAACCCTGCTGTTGATTTGTTTGTATTACCTTTGTGGATTCGTTCAGGCGAACAATTGTTGTTGTGGGTCCAATCAAAAAGAGGCTTAACGCAACCTACTAAGTAATGTTTATTTTCCGACTCAATGAATAAAAGATTATCTATACTGCTGGCTACCATCTCTTGTACGATGTTCTGTTTGTCGTCACAAGAGTTGGTTTCTTCTCCTAAATTGGTAGTTGGCATTACCATCGATCAACTTCGAAGTGATTACCTTCGCTACTTTTGGGGAGCATTGGGTGATCGCGGTTTTAAGCGTTTATACAACGAAGGTATCGTTTTCAATAATGTAGATTATGGAATTCCCAATGTTGACAAATCCTCAGCCGTAGCCATTCTTCACACCGGAGCCTATCCGTTTGCACATGGCATCGCGTCGGATATGATCTACGACAAAAGAAGGGGGCGTCCTGTGTCATGCATGGAAGATCCTTCCTTCATGGGAAACTCTACCGCTCAAACAGTCTCTCCCAACGCCCTTTTGACTTCTACGGTCGGCGACGAATTGAAATTTGCTACTGATGGACGATCAAGGGTTTTTTCGGTTGCTCCCGACCTGCAGCAAGCGTTACTCCAAGGAGGACATGTGTCTGATGGGGCAACTTGGCTGGATGACTATACCGGCAAATGGGCTACCACCACCTATTACAAAACCTTTCCTTGGTACATCGATGAGTACAACACTCGATTCCCACTCGAAAAGAGAATTGAAGATTTGGGATGGTTACCCGTTAACGAGCCCAAATCAAAGTTTCAGTTGCCCTTTATTCAGAAGGACTTTTCCTTCATGCATATCTTCTCCAAAGAGGAGAAGCTCAAAGAGTTTATCTTTTTCAAAACAAGCGGACTCATCAATGCCGAGGTCAGTCAAGTAGTAAACTTGATTCTTAAAAACGACAACCTGGGAAAGAATGAGAATTATCCGGATATGCTGAATGTCACCTACTACGCGGGTACCTACCGGAATAAGAGTGAGCACGAAATGGCGTTAGAGATTAAAGACACCTACGTTCGCCTTGACAACGTGTTGGAATGTTTGCTCGATAGTTTAGACAAACGGGTTGGACTAAGTAATACGCTTATCTATCTTACCTCCACCGGATATCAGAAGTGCGACGATGTTCTTCCTGCCCAGTTTCCACTGCCAACCGGAGAGTTTTTTCCTCGTCGATGTATTGCCCTTTTGAGTATGTATTTGGTGGCCACCTATGGAAATGGATCATGGGTAGAGGGCTATCACAACGATCAAATCTATTTGAACCGTACATTGATTGAAGAAAAGGGGCTGAGTCTTGATGAGTTTCAACGTCGTTGTGCCGAGTTCGTTATTCAAATGTCAGGAGTATTGGATGTGGTTCCTGCCAGCAGTTTGATGCATGGCTACTACAATCGAGAGGTGATAAAGGCACGCAATGGTTATTCTAAAAAAACGTCGGGCGATTTGCTGCTTACCCTTCAACCCGGTTGGGTGGTACGCATGGAGGATGAGAATCGTCCCGATTATACTGTCCGAAGTGCCGCTATCAATTTTCCTCTTATATTCTTCGGACTGAACTTCAAACCCGAAAAGCATAACCGTCCGGTATATGTCACTGAAATAGCTCCCACCATTTCGTCGTTTCTTCATATCAGGTCGCCCAACGGGGCTGTTGAAAAACCGATGATTGAGGTTGTAACCAATAGATAAGGTTCTGGAGTAAGCCTGATTTATACCAATCATTCGGATGTATCGACCATGAACTCTTTAATTCTATATTAAACACAACAATTCAACAAAAAAACAATATGGGTTTCAATGAAATTTTAGCTAAACTATTTGGGAATAAATCGCAACGCGACCTCAAAGAGGTAGCTCCTTATGTCCAAAAAATAAAATCTGTTTATCCCGAAATTGAACAATTGTCCAACGACGGACTGCGTGAACGTACTGTTCAGTTGATGCAGCAGTTGCAAGATGGGGTAAAACCGGAGAAAGATAAAATCGCCGCTATCAAGCAATCGCTCGAAGGCAAACCGATGGAAGAGCGTGAAAGCGGATGGGCTGAAATTGATAAGATCGAAAAGGAGATCACCAAAAAGTTTGAAGAGATCCTTGATGATATACTGCCTGTAGCCTTTTCCATTGTGAAGGATACAGCCCGCCGATTTACTCAAAACGAAACGATAGAAGTTACCGCCACCGATTTTGATCGCTTGTTGGCCACCAAGCATGATTTTGTTACAATCGAAGGAGATAAAGCAATCTTTCAAAACCATTGGATGGCAGGCGGTAACGAAATCGTTTGGGATATGATCCACTACGATGTACAGCTTTTCGGTGGTATTGTTTTACACAGAGGAAAGATTGCCGAAATGGCGACAGGAGAAGGTAAAACCCTTGTAGGTACACTACCTGTATTCCTGAATGCACTTACCGGAAACGGTGTCCATGTGGTAACGGTGAATGATTACCTTGCAAAACGTGACTCGGAATGGATGGGACCTTTATATATGTTTCATGGTTTATCAGTAGATTGTATTGATAAACATCAGCCCAACTCCGAAGGTCGCCGCCAGGCATATCAGGCAGATATTACTTTCGTAACAAATAATGAATTCGGTTTCGATTACCTTCGTGATAATATGGCAGTTACTCCATCTGATCTTGTACAACGCAAGCATAATTTTGCGATTGTGGACGAGGTTGACTCCGTATTAATTGACGATGCGCGTACACCGTTAATCATTTCAGGGCCAATTCCAAGAGGTGAAGAGCAATTATTTGACGAATTTCGTCCACGTGTAGAAATTATTGTTAAAGCACAAAGAGATTTAACAACAAAATTGCTAGCAGAAGCTAAACGTA
>JBKEBB010000070.1:0-7412 GCA_047972845.1 Bacteroidales bacterium | reverse complement strand
GAGTTTATTCCAAAAGCACTGGATGTTGCCGATGAACTAAAAAACAGCGGAGCAAAAGAACGTTACATATTGACCACAGGATCGTGGTTGATTTACACGTTTTTGGACCAAGCCACCAAACCTCAAGCCGACCGACTGATCAAGGCAATCGAAGCGGGAGATATCGTGTGGAACGCTATGCCATACACCATTGAATCCGAATCGATGAACCGTCCGATGTTTGAAAACATCATGTTGCTTACCAACGAACTGGACAAGCGATTTGGGAAAAAGACGACAGGAGGTAAGATGACCGATGTGCCGGGACATACCCGAGGTATCATTCCTGTGTTGCAAAACGCCGGAGTGAAGTTACTTCATATTGGAGTGAACGGCATGAGCTATGTACCAAAAGTTCCACCCATTTGTCGTTGGAGAGACCCATCCGGAAGTGAGATCATTTTGATGTATCAGGGAGAATACGGGGAAGACATGATACTTCCTGATGGTAAGACAGTGATGTCTGTGGTGTTTACCGGAGACAATCATGGACCTCATACCATTGCCGAAGTGAAGAAGATTTATGCCGACCTTCGAATCAAATATCCGAACGCCACACTCAACGCATCCAACTTCTCAGAAATAGCCACATTGGTGGAACCGTTCAGATCGACATTCCCGGTAGTAACACAAGAGATCGGTGATACGTGGATACACGGATATATGTCGGCTCCAATGAGAATGGCAAGATACAGAGAGGTGCAACGGCTATATACCCAATGGGTGAAAACCGGAAAACTAAATCCAAGCAGTGATGAAGCAATGCGCTTCGCTCTTCGAATAGGATTTATTCCTGAACACACATGGGGAGTGAGCAACGGTATATTCTTCCGTAATTTCGACGCGTATGACTATGATTCGTTTCAGCGCGCATTGAAAACAGCTGAATTCAAACATGCCGAACTCTCTTGGTTGGAGGTAGATGAAAATGTGAACGTAGCACTCAGCTATCTACCCAAAGAGTTGCAACAAGAGGCGGAAGCGGCACTTCGTCCCATCGAAAACCCACAACCCCAAACCATCGTTGGGAGCAATCGTCCGAAAGACTTGACATTGAAAGGAGAACTGAAAACAACCCTTGCCAATCAACCGATAACTCTGGGAAAGGTAACATTCAACAGCTATTCGGCACAAGACTATAAGAACTACCAAACCCAATATATGCGTTCGGAACAACAACACCGTTCGGCATCGTTCCACAAACCCAAACTGGAAAACTCTCCTGCCAAACGAGCCACGTTGGAGGCGGAAGTAAAGGCGGTAAATGAAGTGACCAAAGAGGGAGTAAGGAAGATCAACGCGCTCTTGGCATTCCCGAACGACCCAAGAGTGGATGCACGCCTGCTACCTGAAAGCATCTATGCCAACTACTCGATCAACTCATCAAAGAACAGCATTGATTACTCCCTTACTCTTTACAACAAACCTGCTAACCGGATGCCTGAAGATTACTTTGTGACATTCACACCAGAGCAAATCACCAAGATTGTGGTTGAGAAGATGGGACAAGAGGTAGATGTAATGGATGTGGTAGAAGGAGGAAACAGACAGATGCACGGAATAGACAACTACGCGGAGCTTACCACCAAGAACGGACGAATTCGCATTACCAGTATGGATGCCATGATTGCTACGTTAGGAAAATGCGAAACATTGTATTTCACCACCGAACAACCCGATCTCTCCAAGGGAGTACATTTCAACCTATTCAACAACTGGTGGTGTACCAACTTCAATCTATGGTGGGCGGGAAGCATCACTTACCGATTCAAAATAGAGTTTTTCGCTAAATAATTCAAGGATCAAGTAAATCTTAAGATAACATCAATTAGTCCCCATGATAAATAAAACACAAATAGCAGGGATTGCCTATCTCGGATTTGTTAGCGGTGTAACCGCCTGTGCTAATCCTTCGGAGGAGACAAACACCAAACCACCCAACATTCTTTTCATCATGTCGGATGATCATACATCACAGATGTGGGGAGAGGTATATGGCGGGGTACTTAAGCCTTACGTTCAAACAAAGAATATTGAACGACTGGCAAAAGAGGGAGCTGTATTGCAAAATTGCTTTTGTTCGAACTCTCTAAGTACTCCCAGCCGAGGTACCATTCTTACCGGCCAATACAGCCATGTAAACGGAATTAAGACATTGGGAGGGAAGCTTGATCCGAACTATAATCACATTGTGAAAGAGATGGGAAAAGCAGGTTATCAATCTGCTATCATAGGCAAATGGCACCTAAACGCTAAACCGTCTGGTTTTGACTATTACAACATACTCCACGGGCAAGGAGAATACCACAATCCGATCTTTATGTCGGAAGAAAACTGGCGAGATGGTAAAGATTCAGGGGAAACCTACGAAGGCTATTGCACAGATATTACCACCGATATGACCATCGACTGGATATCAAAAAGAGATACTGATCGTCCATTTATTGCCATGTGTCACTTTAAAGCGACCCACGAGCCGTTTGATTATCCCTCCCGATTGGAGAATCTATACAAAGATGTTACCTTCCCATTGCCGAAAGGATTTAATGATTCAATTCCAGAAAAGAGCGGAAGACCCTTCTTTGGACAGCAAATTGACGAATTGACGCAACGTTACATCTTTGCCACTAACAATCCGGACAAAAGAAGAGATTACCTCAATTACCCGGGATTGCCATTTGAATCTGAAGGGTTGACTCGTGAAGAGCTACGCTTTAAAACGTACCAAAAGATGATTCACGACTATGTTCGCTGTGCTGCCGCCTCTGATGAAAACATAGGTCGCTTGCTCGATTACCTCGACAAAGCGGGACTGGCGGAAAATACAATAGTAATCTACACCTCAGACCAAGGCTATTTCTTGGGCGAACATGGCTTCTATGACAAACGTCTTATCTATGAAGAATCGTTGCGTATGCCTTTGGTTATTCGTTATCCGAAAGAGATCCCAGCAGGAAGCCGTAACTATGATTTAATTGAGAATGTTGACTTCTCGGCCCTCTTTGCCGATTATTCAGGAATAGAGTACCCTGCCGAAATGCAAGGACGAAGCTTCAGACAAAATCTGAAAGGAAACACTCCTGACAACTGGAGGAATTGTACCTATTACCGTTATTGGGAACATATGCCCACCATCCCCGGGCATTTTGGAATACGGACAGATAGATACAAACTTACTTTCTATTATGGAAATGGGATTGAGGAAGAGAAAGAGATAAAGAAAGGGATTACTCCTCAAAAAAGAATCTATTGGGAGTTGTTGGATCTGAAAGCCGATCCAACTGAATCGCGAAATCTATATACTGATTCTTCTTACGCTACTGTAATTAGTGAGTTGAAAGAACAATTGAAAGCAAAAAGAGCGGAGATTCAAGACACGGATGCGGATAATCCGGCGATCTTACAAATAATCGCCAAGCATTGGGACAACTAACTAAACAGAAAAGAGGTAATAGAACAAGATAGAACTAAGATATCTTGAGTAAAGAAATACAAATACATAAAAAAACAGCCATACTACAGGCTTAAACACAAACCATCATGAGATCACAATTCCTAAAATTGTTTGTTTTACTTTTACTAATTGCGACATCTCTCACATCCGTTGCCGAATCGTCGATCAAGCGAATCTATATCATGCACTTTTCACATACCGACGTGGGATATACCGATATGCCGGGAGTAACACGGGAACAACAGGTGCGCTATCTCGACGTAGCTATTGACGCGGTATTACGTACGATGAACGGGCCTTCGGACAAAAAATTCTATTGGACGTGCGAATGTATGCTGACCGTGGACGACTGGTTCAAACAGGCCTCTGCTGGACGGAAATCCGATTTCTTCAAAGCGTTGAAGTCAGGACAACTGGAGGTATCAGCCATGGCATTCAATCAAACTCCCTTTTTAAACGAACGTCAATGGGACGTGATGTTCAACTGGGTGTCCTCCGATTTATGGAAGCGGTTTAATCCGAAAGTAGCGATACAGAATGACGTAAATGGATTTCCCCGTGCCGGAGCAATCCATTTGCTCAACAACAACATCAATCACCTCTGTATGGGTACAAACAGCACCATGGGTGGACCTCCTCAACCGAGACCCTCGGCCTTTTGGTGGAAAATGCCAGACGGAAGAAAGCTGTTTGTCTATTTGAACTATTCCTATCCGGATGGATACGACTTCTTCGAATACGAACATTGGAGAAGAGGCCCCGTACCATTCGCAGGAGATACTCGATACAGAGCTCCCTACGCCGGGGATTATTTCCGTACTGACGACGAATCACTAACCCGCTCTCATCAAAAATGTCTGCAACGATTGGAGGGTATTGTCAAAGGAGGATACAAAGGAGACGAATTGGCCATCTCAATGACCAATCACTGGAGAATGGACAACGACCCTCCGTTTATTCCGTTGACTGAATTCGTCGCCGCTTGGAATAAGAAAGGACTAAAGCCTGAATTGGTATTGACAACCGCCGAGAATGCTCTGACTGCCATGGAACGGACCTTAGGTCCTTCGGCTCCTGAGTTCGCAGGTGAATATACCGACTGGTGGGCCAATGGAACCGCTTCGGCTCCTCGTGAGGTGGCAGCCAGTAGAAAGGCTAAACGGCAACTGGCGGCCGTCGAATCTCCTATGTGGGGAGAGATGCCCGAAAGAGCCTCGAATAAGATTTTGGAACTCTACAAAGATCTCAGTCTATTTGATGAACACACTTGGGGATCACACCTCAGCGCCGCACTACCCTATAGCCTCGATGCGCAGGCTCAGTTTGCCGAAAAGGCCATGTTGGCATGGAGACCCATGGGTATGGCCGAACTACTCTTATCTCAACGGGCTCGCACATTGCTCATTCCTCAAGGTGAAGGACTGTTTGTAGCCAATCCGACCAATACACCCTATTCGGGTTGGATTGAGATGCCTGTAACCTCGTTACGAGGAAACTTCCATTCCGTACGAAACAAAACAACCGGAAAACAGTCTGCTATCGAACTGATCGCAGGATTAAGTCCTCATGCCAAACCAAGAAATGCAAGCGAACTATCACGAGGAAACCAAGGGGCTACCTTTCCCGACTTGGGTAAAGATGCAACAGCTCGCTTTTGGGTAGATGAGATTCCAGCACAAAGCTATGTTCATTTCACCCTTAAAAATGAATCGACTCAGCACAGCGCACCAACAGGAACACCTATTATCAAAACGGATAAGAACGGTTGGCCTCTATCCGCTCAGTGGCAAGGAATGAGTCAACCTCTTTTCACGGGAGAGATGGGTGACTTTGAATCGGTGGATGTGGTCGGCGACGAACAACGTTGGACATTCATGAATTTGGCTTCGGCAGGTGCATCCCCCAAAGGAGATGAACTGAGAAAAATGTACGTACGCTCCACTCCTGCTATTGCCGAAGGGGGAACAACGGTAGAAGAGACGGCCTACACTATTGTCTATACCCAATACTTGAAACACCCTCGCACCGCTTGGATGAAACGTAAGTTGGAAGTTTGGAAAAGCGAACCTCGTGCTCGTCTAACTCTTTCATTCGACCGTACCACGAATGAACGACCGGAGATCATGTACGCCGCATTTACACTTCCAACCAAAGGTGTTCTGCCAACGGTCAGCAGCGGAGGAGTGCCCTTTACTCCTTTTACGGATGTAATTCCCGGAGCTTGCCGCGACTACTTTGGAATTGACGGTTGGGCCAACTACACATCAACCGATGGAAGCTGGCTATGGGTTAGCAGGGATGCTCCACTGGTTTGTCTTGACTCTCCTCAGATATGGACACGCACACAGAAAACTCCCGAAAAGCCGGAACGGATACAAGCCATGCTTTTTAACACTACATGGTTTACAAACTTCGTCGGTAACCAAACAGGCACAATGGAGTTTCAGTTTGATCTGATCTGGAAGAAAGGAGAAATCACTCCTCATTCTTCGTCGGATTACGCCACCACACTCTCCTCTGATCCCGTTGTGGTGATTAATGGACCCGGTAAAGAAGATCCGATTATGATGAATCGTCTGTTTAAGCCGTAACAACGAAATCTTATCCAATGTATATCTGATTATCTCCTTACGTCGCCAAAAGCGATTAAGAGGAGATAATCAGATATTTCATTCGTTTATAATCAGATATGAACCGTTTCCACCTATCTGTTGTTAGAAAATAAACCCTACATGTAAAGATTGAATTCTGTAAATCCTCACGGTTCCAACCTCTTTTTGGTGATACCGGATCATTCTGTTTGTGTGAATGACCCAATATTTATCTCCAAAAGTAGTGTTGAAGCATTAATACAATTAAATTTGCACCACAATCAATGATTCAATATCAATAACAAGAACAAGGTCTTTATTACATTGGTAAATCTATAAATCAACAACGAATGAACTTCAAACGTAGCATATCCCTCCTATTTGTAGGCTTTTCATTATTGTCCGGATTGGTATTATCTTCAGGATGCCAGAAAGACCCTGATATCCCTGAAGAGATCGAACGCACGGTTCTTGTCTATATGGCTCCGGGAGACGGTGGAGCAAGTGATCTCTCCTCCTTTCTGGCGTACAATGCCACTCAGATGGAAGCGGGAATGAAGAGTCTTGTCGGTGCGAACGGACGATTGCTGTGTCTGTATGATCTAACCGGAAAGAACACCCAGCTTCTTGAGTTTACCAAGACAGGCAGAAAGGTGCTGATCGAATACGGTGAGGTGCTGAACACAGCCAAGATCGAAACCTTTCAACGGGTTCTCAACGAAGTAAAAGATCTCGCTCCCGCCAAAGGCTACGGACTGATCCTTTCGTCGCACGGTTCAGGATGGTTACCTCCTCCAATCGGAGCATTTCGTTCGTCTGAAAGTCCAATTCTCCAACAAAGTATAATGGGAACAGGAACTCCGCTTCGTCCTACCATGCCCGACTACGGACCAACCAAGGCATGGGGACAACACGGGTCCGACTGGATGACCACCGAAGATATGGTGGCGGCACTTCCTGATAATGGATTTGATTTCGTGATGTTTGATGCCTGCTATATGGCAAGTGTGGAGCTGCTCTACGCGCTTCGCCAAAAAGCTCCCTACTTTATTGTTTCTCCCACCGAAATCATGGGTGAGGGATTCCCCTATCATCAGATGGTGGGTCAGTTCTTTACTGCAAAAACCTCCCTCGAAACAGGACTGAAAGAGGCATGTCGCATCTATTTCGATTACTACAATTCCAAAGTGGGACAAAACCGTGCAGCTTCCATCGCCTTAATCCATACTCCGGCACTCGTTTCCTTGGCTACAAAGATGAAAAATCTTCAAATCACACTCAACGAAGACTCTATTTCCACTATTCAGAAGTTCAACAGACAATCCTCT
>JBKEBB010000020.1:0-3094 GCA_047972845.1 Bacteroidales bacterium | reverse complement strand
GCAATATTGCCGCTGGAGGAACGGGAAAAACCCCGCATGTAGAATATCTAACACGCCTATTGAGCTCGAAATATCAGGTAGCGGTACTGAGTAGAGGATATAAACGAAAGACAAAAGGATTTATCCTGCTCAACGACACCAATCTTCCTCATATGGTGGGTGACGAACCATACCAAATAAAGAAGAAATTTCCCCAAGCGATCGTAGCGGTTGATTCCAATCGACGAAAAGGAATACGCAAATTGATCAAACTCTATCCAAAACTCGATGTGATTTTGCTGGACGATGGTTTTCAACATCGATATGTTCATCCTCAACTGTCGGTGATGCTTGTCAATTACAATCAGATGCCCTATGAAGACTATCTCCTTCCGGTGGGTTATCTGCGTGAACCAGACTCAGCCGCCCGTGAAAGGGCCAATGTATTGGTGGTAACCAAAACACCCGAAGAGCTATCTCCTATCGACTGCCGGATATGTATGAAGCACCTTGATCCGTATCCATACCAATCGGTATTTTTTTCTTCCTATAAGTACGACATGTTGGTTCCACTGTTTCCAACCAAGCAACGTACATCACGACAGTTAAGCAGCTTGACGGAAGAGGAATCAGTGTTGTTGGTTACCGGGATCGCTAATCCCAAATCGCTTTTGTCGGACTTTGGAAAATATCGTTCGAAGGTCAATCCATTGGTATTCGATGACCATCACGACTTCAAACAGAAAGACATTAAAAAGATAGAGGCACACTTCTCACGAATGCAGGGAGACTCCAAATTGATTGTTACTACTGAAAAGGACTCGGTCAGACTGATGACAAACCAGTACCTGCCGGAAGAGCTGAAACCCTATATCTATGTTCTTCCCATTCAGGTGGTACTGAATGCCGGGGCTGAATTTGACAAAATATTCATGGATTATGTACGAAAAAATAAACGACACCATCGAGTTCCTAAGGCGTAAAACCCATAGAACTCCTACTATAGCAATCATATTGGGTTCGGGGCTGGGTAATCTGGTTGAATATATTGAAGAGAAAGATGAGATTAACTACTTCGACATTCCCCATTTCCCCGTATCAACGGTTAAAGGACATGCCGGTAAATTAATATTCGGATGGATCGGAGGCAAAGAGGTGGTGGTGATGCAGGGCCGATTTCACTATTATGAAGGCTACACGATGCAAGAGGTGACCTATCCGGTGCGTGTATTTGCCCAACTGGGAGTAAAAACCCTTTTTGTGTCCAACGCCGCGGGAGGAATGAATCAATCGTTCAATGTTGGCGACTTGATGGTGATCACTGATCATATCAACCATTTTCCGGAACACCCATTGCGTGGAGCCAATTTGGAGAAATTCGGACCAAGATTTCCGGATATGTCGGCTCCCTACTCCAAACGACTGATTGGGTTGGCGCATTCGGTAGCTGCTTCAGAAGGTATCACCTTACGTGAGGGGGTGTATATCGGCAGCTCAGGTCCCACGTTCGAAACAAAAGCGGAGTATCGGATGTTTCATATTCTCGGAGCGGATGCCACGGGAATGTCCACTGTTCCTGAAGTAATTGTGGGTGTTCACTCTGGAATGGAGATTTTCGGGATCTCGCTCATCTCAAACATGGGATTGGGGGAGAATGCCGGGGAGAACTCACACGAGGATGTGATGAATGCCGCCAAGAATGTGGAACAGACGATGCCTATGCTCATTATTAAAATGGTAGAACAGCTCGACTAACCATTCGCTACAAACGAGCGGCAAGATATGATCAAGTCGCTTGAGACAATCCCTCAACTATCTCTCTACCACTGAAACTCATCTTAAATAGTAATTATACGGACTATATACAATTACATTCATGTCAAGAACAGAAATTGGCTCTTTGGGTGAGTTTGGTCTGATTGACCACCTCACCAAACAAATTAAACTAAAAAACGCGTCAACACTCAAGGGCGTTGGCGATGACTCAGCCGTACTCTCCTACGGCAATAAAAAAACATTGGTAACGACAGACCTTTTACTCGAAGGAATTCATTTCGATCTCACCTACGTTCCCTTAAAACATTTGGGTTACAAATCGGTGGCGGTGAATGTGTCTGATATCTGCGCGATGAACGGCAAGCCACTTCAAATAACTGTCTCTTTGGGAGTGTCCAAACGTTTTAGTGTAGAGGATCTCGACGCACTATATGAAGGCATCAATCTTGCCTGCGAAGTGTATGGAGTGGACTTGATCGGTGGTGACACCTCGGCTTCAATGACGGGACTCACCATCAGCATCACTTGTTTGGGTGAAGCGGATGAAGAACAGATCGTCTATCGCAATGGGGCGAAAGAGAACGATTTGCTGTGCGTTTCGGGCGATTTGGGTGCTGCATACATGGGATTGCAATTGTTGGAACGTGAGAAGAGAGTGCTACAAGGCGATTCGGAACTGAAACCTCAGTTCGATGGCAAAGAATACATTCTCGAACGTCAACTGAAACCCGAAGCAAGAATGGACATTGTTCGCATCCTGGCCGAAAAGAATCTCCGTCCCACCGCGATGATCGACATTTCAGACGGTCTCGCCTCTGAAATATTGCATATTTGCAAACAGAGTGAGGTGGGATGTCGTCTCTTCGAAGAGCGAATCCCTATAGACTACCAAACAGCCGCTATGGCGGAGGAGTTCAATATGAACCTCGTTACCGCGGCACTCAATGGAGGCGATGATTACGAACTTCTATTCACCCTTCCCCTATCAGCGCACGAACAGGTGGCGGATATACAAGGTATCCATGTCATCGGTCACATTACAAATGCCTCGTTGGGTTGTGCTCTTGTGACACGCGACGGACAGGAGTTCGAACTAAAGGCACAAGGATGGAATTCATTGGCTGAATAAGTGGATCGAAACAAAATCGGTGAATCACAGATAAAATAATAACGAGAGGTGCATCACAAGGTTGATTGTGTTTGCACCTCTCGTTCATTATGGTAATGATGCCAAAAATGGTTGGTGAAGTTCTTGAAAATAGTTTGTAACTTCAAGGCGAAACTAAAGAGGAGATGAGCTCTGCTGGAGAGCAACTCATTAGCAATAGGTTTCAGAACA
>JBKEBB010000379.1:0-22685 GCA_047972845.1 Bacteroidales bacterium | reverse complement strand
GATAGAGAGATAGTAAACAAAAAGTCCGGTAATAATTACCGTTATGAGTACCCCCACCGTGGCGAGCGACAGCCCCGGTTTTACGATCGGTTTAATGTCTGAGTAATGAGTTTCCATCCCTCCGGAAAAAAGAATGATACTCAACGCCATCATTCCGATGAATTGCATGGTCTCAGGGTCATTAAACTCAATTCCCACACCTTCTTTCCCAAACAACATTCCGACAAAAAGGAATAACAACAACGAGGGAAGCCCCATTCTGAACCCGGCTTTGCTGGCAAGAATACCGAAGAACAAAACCACCGAAGCAACTAACAGAACTCCTTCTCCTGAATACAGAAACGATGCATCATTCATAATAAATGGATTATAGATTAATTAATACATACAACCAATACACACGGAGATCATCCGAAGGTGAATACTCATGTAAAAAACGGCTAAATGTAGGAAAATAAATCAGATTCGCCGTTTCGCTCGAAAAGAAATTATAAAACGATCAAAAGAATATTTACGTATCACCCATAGCACCATTAATAATCAAGACGTTGTAACTACTATGCAACGTGTACTAATAGTAGTATTTACCGGATTATTTCCCAGTTATAACTAAACTATTTTACCGTTTTATTGATGAATCAACTATCTATATATCTTTGTTGAGTAATTAACACCAAAACTACCGACCTCTATAAAAACCAACTTTTGTAATGTGCAACTAGTGTGAATACGAATTATATGAAAAGAATCCATCTTCTGACCCTCTTAATCCTACCCTCTTTATTGGGTTACGCGCAAGAGAAATACAAAGTATCCTATGAAGAATTGAAAGAGTATCAGGGACTCTATCAATATCAAAACAATTCAACACTTCATATCGCGGCTTCGCCAAAGGACACACTGCTGTATGCCATTATCAATGAGAGCAGATACCAATTAATGCCCTTTGAAAAGGATTTGTTCTTAAATATGACAAAGGACAGGGTGGAGTTCTTCAGAGATAAACAAAACAAGGTGGCAGGATATACGGTAGGAAAGGATCGTTTTACTATTTTGAGTAGAAACGTGGCATTTCCGAAAGAAATGTGGTATCCGAGACTTACGAATCCCGAAAACTATACATATACATATCAACGGCCCACGGATGATAAAGACGGGTTGAAAGTAGGGAGTTTGGAGAACATGGATTTAGACAAGTCATTGCTGAATGAGATGATGAAGAAGATCGTCGAAGGAGAATACCCAAACGTTCACAGCGTGTTGATACTTAAAAACGACCACCTTGTTTTTGAAGAATATTTCTACGAATATAACAAACAGAAGCTACACGAACTCCGATCCGCGACGAAGAGTTTCATCTCCGCACTCACGGGAATAGCCATTGACAAGGGATTAATAAAAAGCAAGGACGAAACCGTTCTTTCCTACTTTACAGACTATTCGATTGAAAACAATTCGGATGCCAAGAAAAGGATCACCATTGAGAACCTATTAACGAATCAAAGCGGACTCGATTGTGACATCAGCAATCCGGAATCTGTAGGGAATGAAACCGTAATGAGTAACTCAGACGACTGGGTTCGATTTATATTGAACCTTCCTATGATTGACTGTGCGGGAGGAAAAGGAATGTACTGCTCGGGAAATCCGATTCTTCTTGGAAGAATCATTGAGAAAACGACCCAACAAACAGTTCCTGAGTTTACAAAGAAAAACTTGTTTGGTCCGCTTGGAATCAAGAATTGGATTTGGAATTTCAAACCGGACAAATCAAGTTCGGAAACCTTCTGTCAGGTCTATTTAACGCCAAGAGATATGGTGAAATTTGGGTTGCTATATCTTAATAATGGGAATTGGAGCGGCAGACAAATCATTTCGAAAGAGTGGATTGATCAATCCCTAAAGAAGCATTCGGTTGTTCAGGGGGTGAATTATGGGTATTTGTGGTGGAATAAATATTTGGATGCGGACGGTGTTAGATATTATTCCTACGCGGCACAGGGAAACGGAGGTCAGAAGATTTATATATTCCAAGAGCTGAATATGGTAATAGTAATTACCGGAGGGAATTACAACACACAGTCACCGAGTGACGAGTTGATTAGAAAGCACATCTTACCCTCGTTCAACAAGCGACACTGAAAAAAAACAAAGGGATAGTACGTTAAACGGCTTGGCAATGTGGCTTCCCAAACTCCTTGATGAACCTGTTATGAGGATTCAACAGTAGGAATCAAAATCACTTGAGTACTTTTCACCACACACATTGCCAAGCCCTTTTTCACCAACGGATCTCTACGCGTATTCCCTCACTACGGTTGTCGTATTTCAAACGGAGGGTGGAAGAGGCAGAATCAAAATCGTGTTTGAAAGGAACGGCCTCTCCTCCTTGACGAGTCACAGTAACACTCGTTGGGGCGGAAGGAAGCAACACCCGCGACACATTAATGGTTTTATCCGGACTCTTGGTGGTAAACTGATAACTGGTTCGTTTTATCACTTCATCATACACCCTCGAAGCACCACACAACACCTTCGGAGTTTTCTTATCGGTCACTCTCCCTACATTATACAGAAAGGCCTGTTGTTCGGGAAGAACCGTTTTCGAGGTAATCGCGGGCAGTTCGGGATCAAACAGATCGATATATGTTCCCTTCAATACCAACGGATCGGCAGAGACACTCTCGTCCATCACCGCGGCAATGTCGTAGTTGCCCCGCTCGAGAAGCAGGTGATTCTTATACTGCAAGGATTCTCCGGTAGCTCCTTTATAGGCCTCTTCCACCACGGGAACCAATGATGCGTCGGCACCCGCGGTCAGCACAAGCTCTTTCGGATCACGGTTGATTACGTAAACCACACCCTTTCCTATGGTCTGACGGAATGGTTTGTCTTGTCGTTCATACGTCACTCCCAACTGTTCGAACAGGTGCTCAACGGGCGCTTTATAACTCATTCCATCGCTATTCCACCACTCTTTCACCTGTTGGAACGGATCATTATCCCGTCCGCAATATACCAACACACCACCGCCACGCACCCAGTCGGCAATGTGTTTGTGATACTCGGCACTCAAGGGCTTCATGTTTGAATAACTCATCAGCAACACCCGAATATCCTTCCAGTTGGCTTCATAACCACTGTTCTCTATGTGTGTGGTGGCGATGGGTACACCTCGTTTGAGAAATGGAATCAACATGCCGTAGAAGTTGGATAACCGAGGATCTTCATACCCGGCGTGGGTGGGGAAACGTTGAAACATGAGTGAGTTGGCCATTAACACCGCCAATCCATGCGATCCGTTGATTCGATTCTCGGAAAGTGGCATATCGTTCAAGGCGTTTATCATCACCTGCATCTGTGTCGCATAGGCAGGCGAGATAGGTTGCGGCTCCGATTGGTCGTTGAGTTTATATTTCTTCAGGTAGATACGTCCTGGCCACGGCATCACTTCGTAGGTGTTGACCATCGGATAGAGTAGTTTCGCGGTAAAAGTAGCTTCATAACCACGCTTGTAAAACTCCCATGTCAGCGGACGATCTTCGATCGGGTCGGTCAGGAAGTAAACCCTTCGTCCGGTCGGCGCGGTCATTGACACCATCGATCCGTACTCCACATAGGCATTCTCGAATATGCGCGATTTTTCCACCCCGTTGTATATCAACGGCTCTTTAGACGTTCCCGTCCACACCTGCGCGATGTATCCGTCGCAACCGGGAAGCGATGCCAAACTGGCTTCGGGACTTACGATACTCCAGGCCGAATAGTTGGCCAGCGAGTGAGTGGGGACATAGCATTTGATGTCGCGTCCGATCTCTTTGCCATACGCTTTAATGTAGTTGAACACATCGTTCAACGCACGGTAGTAGAGTTCGTATTTCAGTTTATTGGCCAGATAGGTGGCTTCAGGTGATTCGTGCTGTGGCATCCAGTCAAAGCCGTAATAGGATTTCCATTCGTTCTTGAAACTACCACTGTATCCTGCCCTCGCCCAAAACTCCGGCTCCTCCAGATGAACAGCTTCCGCCCCGTTGTCGATGGCTCGCTTTACGATCGATTTGATATACTTAAGATAGGGTTCCGAAGGTACGTTATAAGGGACTCCCGGCCCATGCCAGATGGTATCTCCGCTACGCTCCACCTGTCCATCCTCGTAGTGGGTTTTACCGTCGAATGTACCATCGAAGTAGTCTTGATACTCGCCCCATGCGATTCCACACATGAAGTGAATCCGATAACCCGCCTGTTTCCACTGAGCCATTCGCTCGTCAAACTTCCTGCGGGTGTAATAGACAATGGCTACATCGGACCGCACATCCAATTCGGGTTGCCATTCGTCGGCCGTTTGAAAAAGGGTTTTCTCTCCTTTTACCTTATCTACCGTGTTGTCTGAGGACTGTGTGGCGGATGCGACGCATCCCACTACGGACAAGAAGAGTCCGCAAAGAAATAGGTGTGTTACGTTTTTCATGGTTGGATAGTTATTGTCCGCAAAATTATAAAAAGCAAACAAATAATCCACAGGCAATTGAAACTATTCTGCCAATATAGGGAATTGCTGATAAAAACGAAGAAGCGATATGGTTTCAGTACGAGGTTTGGTACGAAAAACGTCTTGCTCTCATCGGTCATCAATTCTCTATTTCATGAACTGAACATTGGAATTTCTTCAATGTTCAGTTCATAAAACATCAAACAAAAAACAGGTAACACTCTTTATTCGAATGTTACCTGTTTTTGTTTAGTGACCCCGGCGGGACTCAAACCCACGACCTTCAGAACCGGAATCTGACGTTCTATTCACTAAACTACGGGGCCGGATTAAAGGGAGCGGCTCGGCAATTCAGCCGATCTCTCGCTTTATTCTCACATTATTTATTTGTCTTTGCTTCCACCCACTTGCGCGCGTTTACAAACGCTTCAATCCAAGGTGTCACCTCGTCATTATTGCGACGGTCGGTAGGGATATATCCCCATTGCCATGGGAAGATCGCACGTTCCAAGTGAGGCATCATCGCCAAATGGCGACCATCGGTAGAACATACTCCCGCCACACTGTAGTCCGATCCGTTGGGATTGGCAGGATAGCCCGCGTAGCTATATTTCGCGATCACATTGTATCTGCTCTCTTCGTATGGGAAGTTGAATTTTCCTTCACCATGCGCAATCCACACTCCGAGTTTCGAACCCGACAGCGAACCAAACATCACCGAATTGTTTTCAGGAATGGTGAGCCCGATAAACTGCGATTCGAACTTGTGCGAATCGTTGTGAAGCATCGTGTGTTTCTTTTCGTGTTCCGGATAGAGCAATCCCAATTCGGCCATCAACTGACAACCGTTGCATATACCCAAACTCAAGGTATCGGGACGTGCGTAGAACTTATCCAACGCCTCTTTGGCTTTGGGGTTAAAGAGGAATCCTCCCGCCCATCCTTTGGCCGAGCCCAACACGTCGGAGTTGGAGAATCCACCCACATAGACGATCATGTTGACCTCTTCGAGTGTTTCGCGTCCATGGATCAAGTCGGTGATATGAACGTCTTTCACGTCGAATCCGGCCAGATAAAGCGCGTAAGCCATCTCACGGTCGCCATTCACACCCTTCTCACGGATGATCGCGGCCTTGATGCCGGTTCGTTCGCGACGATCGGCCGATATGCCGTATGATTCCATCGTGCCTTTGAACCCTTTAGGGTAAACCAACTCGATAGGTTGTTGCTTATAGTTTTCATAACGCGCCTTAGCACACGCCTCACCACTCTGCTTACGATCCAACAGATAGGAGGGTTTGAACCACAGGTCGCGCAAACGATCAATGTCAAAATGATACAGTTCGCCGTCCTTGCTTATCAGCAACTCACGACCCGGCGACGGGTGAGCGATACGGGCATATTGAACGCCGCATTCATCCAGCACAGCTTCGGTCGCTTTTCTATCCGCCACCTGAATCAGTACTCCCGGATTTTCGCTGAACAACACCTTCACCATATCTTTCTCTTCGATGCTGTCGAGGTTAACGGATAGTCCGCCATTCACATTGGCGAAACACATCTCGAGCATGGCAGTAATCATACCTCCGGCGGAGATATCGTGTCCGGCAAGCACCAAGTTCTTCGTGATCAGTTTCTGCACCGCGCCAAAGGCATCGGCG
The DNA here is from genome assembly GCA_047972845.1 of Bacteroidales bacterium. GTDB lineage: Bacteria > Bacteroidota > Bacteroidia > Bacteroidales > JBKEBB01 > JBKEBB01. The sequence goes on along the minus strand of JBKEBB010000379.1, from coordinate 16,532 downwards.
AAATAATCAGGTTCGGTTACCGTAGGCACCTCATCGCCGAGACGATTCATCGTTTGTGCAAACGCTGATCCTCCCAGTTTAAGAGCGTCGAACGAGAAGTCTATATAATAGATATAGGTTTGACGATTTTTCTCAATTACCGGACTTACCACCTTACGCACATCGCTCACTTCGGCACCTGCCGAGATAATCACTGTACCGGGTGACAACACCTTCTCATCGCCGTATTTCTGTGTCATCGAAAGGCTGTCCTTTCCTGTGGGAATATTGATTCCCAACGCGCAAGCGAAATCACTTGCCGCCTCAACGGCTTTATACAGACGAGCATCTTCTCCCGGATTGCGGCAAGGCCACATCCAGTTGGCACTCAATGATACCCCTTCCAACCCATAGGTTAGCGGAGCAAATACAAGGTTAGTCAACGACTCGGCGATAGCCAATACCGATCCGGCTTGCGGATCGACTATAGCCGCTTGAGGAGCGTGACCGATAGAGGTAGCGATACCCGCTTTCCCTCTGTAGTCGAGTGCTACCACACCGCAGTCGCTCAACGGCAATTGAATCTCGCCTTGACACTGCTGACGCGCCACTTTACCTGTTACCGAACGGTCCACTTTATTTGTCAACCAGTCTTTGCAGGCCACCGCTTCGAGTTGCAACACATTCTCAATGTAATGGGCAATCTCTCCTTGCGTATATTTCACCGGAGCGAAACTTTCCTCAAGAGTGGTGTCATGCATAAAGGTACGAGGTGGCTTTCCGAACATATATTCGAGAGGAAGATTAATCGGACATTCGCCATTCTTCTGTTCGAAGGTGAACATCATATCTCCGGTTGTCTCTCCCACCACATACATAGGTGAACGCTCACGTTCGGCAATGCGACGTACACGTTCGATGTCTTTCTCTTTTATCAATAAGCCCATGCGCTCCTGACTTTCGTTGCCCACAATCTCTTTGGCAGAGAGGGTCGGGTCGCCAATGGGTAATTTATCCATGTCAATTTTTCCACCTGTCTGTTCGATCAACTCCGATAGACAGTTGAGGTGTCCACCCGCACCGTGGTCGTGGATCGAAACAATCGGATTGTCGTCCGACTCAGCCAATGCGCGAATCACGTTGGCGGCACGTTTCTGCATCTCGGGGTTGGCACGTTGCACCGCGTTCAGCTCCACCGCGTTGGCGTAGTGTCCGGTATCAACCGACGACACAGCACCACCACCCATACCGATGCGGTAGTTGTCGCCACCAAGCAACACCACTTTATCGCCTACTTCGGGCGTTCCTTTCAGGGCATCCTTCAGCTTTCCGTATCCGACACCGCCCGCAAGCATGATCACCTTGTCATAGGCCATCTTCTTGCCGTTCTCTTCATGTTCGAATGTAAGCACCGAACCACAGATAAGCGGTTGTCCGAATTTGTTACCAAAATCGGAAGCTCCATTGGAGGCTTTAATCAGAATCTGTTCGGGGGTTTGATACAACCATGAACGTTCGGGCATCGCCTGTTCCCATGAACGATCGGAGTCGTTACGTGGGTAGGATGTCATATATACGGCCGTTCCGGCAATCGGAAGACTCGCTTTACCACCTCCCAGACGGTCGCGAATTTCTCCACCTGTACCTGTTGATGCCCCATTGAAGGGCTCAACGGTGGTGGGGAAATTATGTGTTTCCGCTTTGAGCGAAATAACAGTTTTGATATCTTTCACCTCGAAGAAATCGGAGGTATCATTGCTTGCAGGAGCAAATTGCTCAACAACTGGACCTTCGTTGAATGCCACGTTGTCTTTGTAAGCAGAAACCAGTTGGTTGGGATTCTCCGCGGAGGTTTTTTTGATCAGTTTGAACAGTGACAGCTCTTTTTCTTCTCCGTCGATCACAAATGTTCCATTGAAGATTTTGTGACGGCAGTGTTCCGAATTCACTTGCGAGAAACCAAACACTTCGCTGTCTGTCAATTTTCTACCCAACTTTTGGCTCACCTCATTCAGGTACTCGATCTCGTCATCGCTCAACGCCAATCCTTCCTGTTGGTTGTAGGAGGCAATGTCGTCAATAAAAAGAATGGGATCGGGTTGTTTGGAGATGGTGAAAACCGATTGGGTCAGTCCGTTATAGATACGTTGGAGCATCGGGTCGAACAGGGCATCTTGCGAATTCACCTGAAGATACTCTTCGATACGGGCGATTCCTTTCAATCCCATGTTTTGAGTGATCTCCACCGCATTGGTACTCCAAGGCGTGATCATCTCTTTTCGGGGTCCGACAAACCAGCCCTCAAGGGCCTCCTCTTTCAAGGGAGTAGCTTCGCTAAACAGCCAAACCAACTTGTTTACATCCTCAGAGGTAAACGTTGAGCTCGATTCTACCGCAACAATCGTTTGCGAGGGAGTTCTAAAAAAAGTAATCATTCGGTGGATGATGTTTTTTGACAGATGTATTACTAATCGAGTACAAAGATAGTAAAGGATTGCGGATTTCTCTAATCCGAAGGGCAAATTTAGGACAAATGATGACAAATTGAGACGTGCCTACATTCCACTGAAAGCCTGCTGGAAGAGGGTCGGGAGTCGGTTTCACAACCGCTTCACTCTATTACTATTACCTCACACGTCGGTTCGATTTCTCCTATCCCTCTGCTCGGATTCAGACACCGAAACAAACCCATTCATCAAACAGAGCATTCGATCCCTGCCCGCGGTGTACACCGCACTGCTCCACCGTGTACAGGGCAATGACCTGCGGTGTACACCGCACCAACTATACCTCTCTAATGATCAAATAACATCAATGCTACTCAATACAAATGAGTTAACTGAAAATTAGAAAGCTATATATCCTTTTTCGAAGAATTGCAAATATTCACTACATTTGCTGACAAAGATATTCCCGAATTGTTCTCTATTTAAGCTTTGAATATACTTTAAAAAGTTACAATATGCGAGGACTTATCATATCATTTGCCTTTCAATTATTCACTTTAATTTCTGTATTTGCACAAAATACAATTAAAGAAGTTTCTGTAAATCTGAATTTAAGAAATGAACCAAATATTTCAAGCGTAGTCATTGAAGTAATACCAAAAGGCACATCCGTCACTCTCCTCGATAGTTGCGATTGTGAGTGGATCCCTATTCGCTACAATGGTAAAATAGGATATATTAGAGCAAAATACTTAAAAGAGTCTGTCTCATCAATTACACTGCATAGTTCTTTCAAATCTGTCAATAAAAAGTATTATATAAACACGCAAGGAGATAAAGTTCAATCTCCAACCTACTATGATTCACCTCCAGCAGGAGCAACGGCTCTTTGTAGGGATGGCACTTACAGTTTCAGTAAGAATCGAAGAGGAACATGTTCTCACCATGGAGGTGTTGCTAGGTGGCTGAAATAGTATATTTCACAGCCATACAGAGATATAAATTCAATCACCATTACCACTTTCATATCATTTACAGACAAACAGCTATATATAAGTTACGTAAATATATCCATATTAAAATACAAGAGCAACGAACTCATCAATCTAGCAAAACAAGAAAAAGGCTGCCAAACATTCGTTATGGCAGCCTTTTCTTATAGTAGATCAACAGGACACGGAGTTATAGCAATGAATATCCTTTGCGGTACTCGTAGGAGAATAGACGGTGGTTTTTCAACTCGTCGTCGTTTACAAACAGTTGTTTGTCGGGATCCCACTTGATAGTACATTGAATATCTGTCGCCATGTTGCCAAGTGTGCAGGTGGTACAGGTGCTGTGGCCAATCTCCACGGTCACATTGGGATCTTTGCGGCTACGCATTGAATCGATAAAGACCTGATAGTGAGATGGCGCCTCTTCGTATTTTCCTTCACTCTTAACACGCTCAAACATCAGTTCGGGTGCGGAGGCGAAATATTTACCACGAGTAACCTCTATCCAACCGTTTTCACCTATAAAGCGTACACCGCTCTCTTTTGCTTCAGGAAGGGGCTGCTCAGTCATCACCACTCCATTGTCGTATTTCCAAGTAAGAAATTCAGCCCCATCCACGCCCTTAGGGGTAATCTCAATCGGTCCACGACCGTCCATACCGATACCCCACTGAGCGATATCAAACATGTGCGCACCCCAGTCGGTGGTATATCCGCCGCCGGTCTCTTTGTACCAACGCCATCCGCCCCAATACTCTTCGTCCTTACGCGGATCGAGTGAGATAGGTGGGTTAAGCTCGTCGTTGTAGTGGATATAAAGAGGAAGAGGACCCAACCATTTATCCCAATTCAACCCGGCAGGAATCTGCGTACGGGGAAGATCGTAGGGTTTGGGAGGAGCACCCACGGGCGCATATACCTGAGTAATCTTACCCAATTTACCCTCTTGCACCATCTTTACAGCATGTTGGAATCCGGCATCCGAACGCTGCTGGCTACCCACTTGAAGAATACGGCCGTTGTCGCGAACCGTTTTAACCAACTGCTGACCTTCGAAAATAGTGAATGAAAGGGGTTTCTCGAGATAAACATCTTTGCCTGCTTTCAACGCCATGATGGCTACGGAGGCGTGCCAATGGTCGGGAGTGGCGATGATTACCGCGTCGATGGTGGGATCGGCGATCAAATCCTCGTGATTGCTGTACTTTTTGATTTCGAATGATTCGCCCTTTTCAGCGTATAGCTTGCCTATATCGTTAACGAAGCGATCGCACTTCATTTCATAGACATCGCAGCAAGCGACAATACGAACATTTTTGATTTTGGTAAACCCACGCGATACGTAGGTTCCCTGACGGCCGAGGCCAATGGTACCTACATTGATAACATCGCCTAAGGTGCGGGCAGCAGGAGCTCCCGTTCCGTTTGAACATCCTTTAAGGATCGTGATCCCGGCCAGACCGATTCCGGCAGAGCGGAGAAAATCTCTTCTGTTTAAACTCATGGTTCAACTGTGTAATTAAGGTTAGTATATAATAAATCCCCGACGCACATTCCGCTGAGCGGATGAATGCGTGTCGGGAATCGCGTTATATTACAGGCTGGCCAGACTCTCTTCGAGGCTGCGAATCTTCGCCTCGGCATCGGCCATTTTCTTGCGTTCCATCTCAACCACCTTGGCGGGGGCGTTGTTTACAAAACTCTCGTTATCGAGTTTCTTAGCAACCGAGGTCAAAAAACCTTGCTGATACTCAAGCTCCATCTGAAGTTTCTTACGTTCTTCCTCCACATCGATCAAATCGCCGATTGGAACGGCATATTCGGTAGTATTCACCAAGAATGAGGCGGTATTGCATCGTTTCTCTTCACACGACTGCACCAGTCCGAGATTGCAGAGTTTTACCAGAATGGTATCGAACTCGTCGCTGTGATATCCCACCACTTGAAGGCTCAATGCCTCTTTATTGGGAATATTCTTTTGAGCACGAATGGTTCTGATTCCGGCGATGATCTCTTTGGTGATTTCAAAATTGGCTATGATCGACTCATTGACCGCTTTGGGAGTGGGAAGAGAAGAGATCATCAAACTTTCACCTTTCTTACGTGGGGTCAACGCCTGCCACAGTTCTTCGGTGATAAAGGGCATAAAAGGATGCAACAAACGCAATAGCGAATCGAAGAATCCGAGCGTGGCTTTGTAGGTTGATCCGTCGATGGGCGATTGATAAGCCGGCTTGATCATCTCCAGATACCACGCTGAGAAATCGTCCCAGAAGAGTTTGTACACGAGCATCAATGCTTCGTTGAGGCGATATTTATCGAAGAGGTCGTCCAGTTCGATCAATGTTTTATTCAAATGGCTTTCGAACCACTCGATAGATATCTTGGAGGATTGAGGCTGAGGAGCCTTGTTGTCCACCTCCCATCCTTGTACAAGGCGGAAAGCGTTCCATATTTTGTTATTAAAATTACGACCCTGCTCGCACAGACTCTCATCAAACGGGATATCGGTACCCGCGGGAGCGGCCAACAACATACCCATGCGCACCCCATCGGCACCGTATTTCTCCATCAAGGTGATAGGGTCAGGAGAGTTGCCCAACGACTTACTCATCTTGCGACCGAGTTTATCGCGTACGATTCCAGTCAGATAAACATTTTTAAACGGCATCTCCTTCTCATACTCATAACCTGCGATAATCATCCGAGCCACCCAGAAGAAGAGAATCTCGGGAGCGGTAACCAAATCGTTGGTGGGATAATAGTATTTAATATCGGCATTCTCCGGTTTATTGATTCCATCAAACACCGAAATAGGCCAGAGCCATGAAGAGAACCAAGTATCAAGACAGTCCTCGTCTTGACGAAGGTCGGACAGTTGAAGTGAATTATTCCCACTCCTTTCACGCGCCAAACGGAGCACCTCCTCTTCGGTGGAAGCTACCACATACCCACCCTCGGGAAGAAAATAGGCAGGAATACGATGTCCCCACCACAACTGACGGGAAATACACCAATCCTTCACGTTTTCCATCCAGTGGCGATAGGTGTTTTTATATTTGGAAGGAATCAGTTTGATATCATCGTTCATCACCGCATCCAAGGCGGGCTTGGAGATATCGGTCATCTTCAAGAACCACTGCATGGATAGTTTAGGTTCGATGGGGACATCGGTACGCTCGCTGTATCCTACCTTATTGGTGTAGGGTTCCACTTTTTCGAGCAGTCCGGCGGTCTCCAAATCCTTTTCTATCTGCTTGCGAACATCAAAACGATCCATACCTACATACAAACCTATCTTGTCGTTGATGGTTCCGTTGTCGTTGAAAATATCGATGGCTTCGAGGTTGTATTTTTCACCCAGCATGTAGTCGTTTACATCGTGCGCGGGAGTCACTTTAAGACATCCGGTACCGAATTCGATATCCACATATTCGTCTTCGATCACAGGGATTTCACGACCTACCAAGGGAACAATCACCCGTTTGCCTTTCAAATGAGCGTTCTTTGGGTCGTTGGGATTAATACACATGGCGGTATCTCCCAGAATGGTTTCGGGACGGGTAGTGGCCACTACGGCATACACTCCCTCCTCGCCTACCACTTGGTAGCGGAGATAATAGAGTTTGCCGACTTGCTCCTTGTGGTTCACCTCTTCATCCGAAAGCGCGGTTTTGGCTTGAGGATCCCAGTTGACCATACGAACCCCGCGGTAGATCAATCCTTTGTTGTAAAGATCGACAAACACTTTGATCACACTCTCAGAACGTTTCTCGTCCATGGTAAAACAGGTGCGATCCCAGTCGCACGAAGCGCCGAGCTTCTTCAACTGTTCCAATATGATGCCACCGTGTTTGTGTGTCCACTCCCACGCGTGCTCAAGAAACTGTTCGCGTGTCAGATCGGTTTTAGCTATTCCTTCGGCGGCAAGTTTTTGCACCACTTTGGCTTCAGTGGCGATAGAGGCATGGTCTGTGCCGGGAACCCAACAGGCATTCTTGCCTTTCATACGGGCCCGACGCACAAGTATATCCTGAATGGTATTATTGAGCATGTGTCCCATGTGGAGAACACCCGTAACGTTGGGTGGAGGTATGACAATGCAATAGGGTTCACGCTCATCGGGTGTGGAGTGGAAAAATTTATGTTCCATCCAATACGCATACCATTTATCTTCTACATCCTTCGGACTATACTTACTTGCTAATTCCATTTTTGTCGGTTATCAGTCGGTTATATTCATTTAACGGACTGCAAAAGTAACAAAAAGCGTTCAATCAATTGCCGAATCATTGGATAAATATATTTCAATGAGGTTCGAAGGCAGTCGATTAAGAAGATTATAACGGTTATCGGAGGGAAATTAAGAGATGTTTAGCTCCATTTCTTCCCTTGATAGGTATCGAGTTCTTCGAGCCTGCGGAGCATTTTATCGGTGAATTCGTGATTTTTAAGTCCCCAATGAGGCGACACTACCCACTCGGGAGGCGACTGAGCCACAAATCGCTCAATGGCTATAGCAGGAGAGAGATGCTCGAGAAACCCGATACACAAATCGATGTATTCATCCACCGTATATGAAGGAAACCACTCGGGATGCTCCAACCACTGCTTGTGCATACGGGTCTGGCGAATGATCTGAAGTTGATGCAGTTTGATAGTAGAAAGGGGTAGATGGGACAGGGAGGTGGCATGATGGATTATCTCTTGGGTGCTCTCATGGGGAAGTCCCAGTATAAGATGAGCACCCACATATATGCCGGAGGCGGCGATACGCTCAACCGTGTCTGTAAAATCGGCATAAGAGTGTCTGCGATTGATAAAATCGAGGGTTCGGTCGAGGGTGCTTTCGGCTCCCAACTCAAACATAATAAAATGGGAACGGGATAGAGGACGAAGTGCGGCCAAGAGTTCGTCGGAAACCATATCGGGACGGGTACTGATGATCACACCCACCACTTCGGGATAGGCCAACGCTTCACGATAGAGAGAAATGAGATGACCCACATCGCCGTAGGTGTTGGTGTAGGATTGAAAATAGGCAAGATAACGCATGGTGGGATATTTGCGCGAAAAGAAAGAGATGCCCGCTTCAATCTGTTGTCCGACGGAAGGAGAAGAGTGGGTGTATTCAGGGCTAAAGGTGAGATTGTTGCAATAGGTACATCCTCCGGTTCCTTTCGTTCCATCGCGATTGGGGCAACTGAATCCGGCGTTAATGGATATCTTCTGCACTTTCCCCTCAAAATGAGAGGAGAGAAATTGCCGGTAGTCTGTATAACGGGATGTATTAGTAGCACTCATGTTTCAATCGGATTGTTTGTATTGGATCGAAGTGACCAACCAATGTTATTTCCCTACAGAAATCGACTTCTTGATAGACAACATTCCACCGAAACTATTATCAATCAGATCGCTATTATCACCTGCGATGGCCGCTGTAAAGCTCCATCCCGTCAACTTCCGAGGCATATAAGTTACCTCGACCATCCCGGAAAAGATTGATTTGATTTCGTTGAACGGGATATTATAGGTGCCCCAATGGTCGGAATACGACGCCAAAAGACGGTATTCCCATTCATCGGATGGATTTCCCAATATACCTATATGATGAGTTTTTACTCGGTTGGAAGGAAAATAGAGCGATTTGTTTCTAAAAAAGAGAGGGGAAAGAACAAAGGGATTACCCATACCCATTCCCCAATGCTGCCAACCGTTGTAGAGACCGTGGTTGTAATAGCTGTCACGTGCACTGATCTGTTCGGGGATTTCGGGGGTTTGATCCCAATAGATGGGACCAGCTTGATCTTTCATCGTATTGTGCTCATAGACGAATCGGGTGATAAAAGGGTTTTTAGGAAAACTAATTTCCAAACCATAGAACCCATCGTACCATGGATACTGCATAAACATCATCGAATGATCTTCGAAAAAGTGCTCGTAATAGGCACGCGCCTTCCAATTGTTAGCGAAGCGATAACCCAGCGACAGATGCCAACTTCCCACCACATTTCCATTTACATTCATTTGATCGGTAATGGGCGCATCTTCACCACCGGACAAAGGCAGGAGTACTCGGAAGAAATCTTCCCATCCGGGCATACGGGTCTCCTTGCCGTTTTGATACATAACACCGCCAAACTGAGTGCCAAACTCGGCTCCGGCTTCTGCAAACAGAGGAAAATCCGCCTTATCCATTTTAACGAAGAGATTCTTATAATGATAGAGGGTTCCTTCGGTGCGTTTGCCTGATGTGGGAACATAGGCGCGAACGAATCGATTCTCGGTCTCCATCCCAAAAGCGATAACTCCTTTCATCTGGAGCCATCCATTCGTTCCGGGAAAATCAAAATAGTCAATAACCCCGGCTCGAAGTTGCGGAACAGGACGCGCATTCATTGAGTGGGTAAGTCCTCCACTGCTCAACTTGGCATCCTTCAACTCAGAGGGATATTGCTTGGCTCCAAGAATAACTCCCAATGTACGATATCGAACCTCTCCATACAATTGCTGAACAACAAATGTAGAATTGTAATTGGCGGCAACCGCGAGCTCCGCCCCATAACCATAGGTGAATCGCTTCCCCTGTTCGATCGGGCGGAAGAGTCCACTCTTCAAATAACCGCTATTGGGTTCGATGGAAGAGAGTCCATATCTGTTTGAGAGGAAATAAAAGGGAGTATTGGTTCCTGTCCCAAGAGTAGTGGAGAATTCGGTGGAAATGGTTGCATCTTTCAGAAACTGTCCATTGATGGACTGACATAATACAAGCAACAAGAAGGTTGATGCAACAGAGATCTTCATACGATTAATTATTAGTTCATCTTCGGTAAAACCATTTCGATCTACTCAATGTTCAAAACTGAGGATTATACCAAGTACGGATAACCGAAGAAATATAAACGCAAAGTAAGTCGTTTTTATCTGTATCACAGTAACACACGCAGAAAAAATGGCAGATTTTAAGAATATTCTATCTGGCAGTAATCTGAAAACAGCCTTGTTTTACTTCGTATTTGACATAACAGCGCCCCTCTTCTTTGAGTTGAAGAAGTACTTCCGCTAAGGTTTGCTTGAGTTCATGTAGAGAAACTTCTTTATCGTCATCGTCTAACTTATCGAAACGAACGTAACTAATATCGAAGGTAGTGGCATGAATATGTGCCGAATTGGCACTGCTATTTACGTTTCTACGATTGAGTTTCTTGAGATCGTCTTGAGTACGAAGTACACTGGTGACACGAATCCGGTGGGGAGAGAGTTTTTTTGCCTTCAAGTGCTGACGAAAGCCTTTTCCAATGTCCACAAGCAACCTCTCGGCGGGAGGAACAAGGAATGGGAGTGAATGGGTAAGTTTGTCCACCATATAATACTTATTACTCTTCACCTCCTTCAGCTTCACCTTTCGTTTCTTAATATCGTCCCGTGATGAAATAGGATCGATACCGATCTCCTCAGCAGCTGCTTTGTGCAGATCGTTCATATCGTTGAAAGTACGGGAATAACTTCTAATGGGAGTGGATTTGAAAGACACCTTTTCCTTCGCGCAACTCGAATTGAGAAGAAGCACGACAATCATTAAAAAGGCGCGGATAAATCGAAGTATCATATGAATGAGAGTCCAAAAAAAATACGTAGGAAACATTACATCACCTACGTATTAGCGTTTTTAAAAATGTGAGCGGGAAACGGGACTCAAACCCGCGACCCTCAGCTTGGAAGGCTAATGCTCTATCAACTGAGCTATTCCCGCAATTTGAAATAAAAGGCGAACCTGTCTATCAAATTCTTTCCTAACATTTCAAGTGGGCAGTGATGGATTCGAACCACCGAAGGTATCAACCAGCAGATTTACAGTCTGCCCCATTTGGCCACTCTGGTAACTGCCCCTTCGTCGTTTTTAAGACGGTGCAAAGATAGTGCTTTTATTCTAAACTCCAAGAAAAATCAATCATTTTAATCACCGTAACAGCAGCTTCCACCCCTTTGTTACCATGAATACCATCGGCTCTATCCAACGCTTGTTGCAGATTATCAGTCGTAAGCACTCCAAATATAACAGGAATCTCTTGTTCGGCATTTAATTTGGCAATACCATAAGTTACCCCTTGGCAGACATAATCGAAGTGTGGGGTATCTCCTTTAATCACACAACCGAGCACAATCACTCCGTCAACTGAGGTGTTGTTTACCAAATAGTTCGCGCCATAGGTAAGTTCAAATGCACCGGGAACATGCTTAACGGTTATATTTTCTTCCGATACACCATGTTTTATCAATGTCTCCACCGCACCACGAAGGAGCGCATGGGTGATATTGTCATTCCAATCTGAAACAACGATCCCCACGTTCATCTTTTTCGCGTCAGGAATTTGATTGGGATCATACGAAGAGAGGTTTTTTAGAATTGTAGCCATACTTTTATAGGATTAAAAAAGCCGCTCCTCAGGACGCGGCTTTCTGTTTATCGAATAGACGAAACTTGCTTATAATTTATTATTCGCACGCTCAATGTTTTTTTCAATATCTGTGGCTTCCATTGAAGTCACATATTTATCTTTGATCTGGTTGTACACCTTCAATGCGCTCTTGTAGTCTTCAAGACTCTCATATGCAATTCCGGCTTTCTTCAAGAAGATAGGACTGATCATATCATTGTCCGCGTTTTTAGCGGCCTTTTCGAAATAACTGATCCCCTCCTTTACATTGCCCATCTCTACATAACAGTCGCCGATTGCTCCTACAATGGCAGGAGACACCAATTTATCATCCGCGTTGAAGCTTTTCAACAGATCAATCGCTTTTTCATAATTACCCAGTTGTTTGTGGCATAAACCGGCATATGCTTTAGCCAAATTAGCCGTTTTGGTAATACTATACTCCTTGGCGATCGCCTCAAAACCAATGTATCCTTTTCCATCTCCATTCAATGCCAATTCCACTGAATCAGCTTGGAAATAAAACTCACCCTGAAACATCGCGGCCTGTGCTTTCTTCTCGGTTGGAAGGATATAAAAATGTTTAAAGGCTAAAAAAGCTGACACTACAACTATTACGGCAGCAACACCGATAAGAATCTTTGTTTGATATTTCTCAATGAATTGTTCCGATCTCGACAGCACTACTTGTACATTTTGCAGTTGATCTGGTTGAGATTCTTTTCCTTGTTTTGACATGATGATATGTTTGTATTGTTTAATTCCTTAACCGTTTTGATTGTAGTTTCCCCTATCTAATGAAAAATCACACAATCAGGTGCGCAAAAATAGTTTATTTGTATGAATAAATAAAATCCAATCCCAATTTTTACCCGAAATTCTACTTCTTCTCCTCTTTCGATCGTTTTCAAGGAATTAATTTAACTGACAATGATTGTTTAATTCATCATAAGTTGTGATATTTGCACCTAAACAACAGATCCAACTGAAGCATCCGCTTTACAAAGACGAGTACAGCCACCGATTGATGAAAACGATTCAATATAAAACCCAAGGAGTGTGTTCCAGAATGATAACCATAACCGTTGAAAAGGGCAAGATAGCCTCTATCGACATTACCGGAGGATGCGACGGTAATCTTCAAGGAATATGTTCATTGGTTATTGGAATGACTCCTGAAAATGTTATCCATCGATTGGAAGGAATCAGTTGTGAGGGAAAGGGCACATCCTGTCCCGATCAACTGGCTAAAGCCTTGAAGGAGATGCTTGGTTAACTTCCAACAAACCTCCCGACATCACTCCCCGAATAGTATTTAGCCAATATAATTTACACATAGGCATGATCTCATTTTTTGTTTCGTTGGTCCTCCTTATCTTAGGCTGGATAATCTATGGGAGTTTTGTTGAACGGGTATTTTCATCCTCAATAAAGAGAAAAACCCCCGCTTACATGAACTATGATGGAGTCGATTACGTTCCGATCAGTCAACGAAAGGCTCTATTGATACAATTCCTCAACATTGCCGGACTTGGCCCCATATTCGGAGCAATAATGGGAGCTATGTATGGTCCGGTTGTATTTATTTGGATTGTGATAGGAACTATATTCGGAGGAGCTGTTCACGATTACTTCTCGGGTATGATCTCACTCAGACGTCATGGGTCTTCTTTATCGGAATGGATAGGTGATTACTTAGGGACAAACATTCGGGCAATCCTCCGCGTGTTGATTGTCCTCCTCATGATTATGGTTGGTGCGGTGTTCACCTCAGGTCCTGCAAAAATATTGGCGGGAATGACCGGAGATACGATCCCCTATGTATATTGGGCAGGAATCATCCTCTTCTATTATATTATCGCCACGCTCTTTCCGATTGACAAAATCATCGGAAGAATATACCCCATATTCGGATTTGCTTTGTTATTCATGGCCGTCGGTATTTTGGCTTCAATATTTATATCGGGCGACTTCACATTAATTCCTGAAATCGACTTCACCTTACTCAACCAACATCCCCACGCCGAGAGACTTCCTCTGTTTCCCATGCTGTTTATCACAGTTGCCTGCGGTGCCATCTCGGGATTCCACGCCACGCAGTCCCCACTCATGTCTCGCTGTATGAAGAATGAGCGCGAAGGCAGACATATTTTCTATGGCGCGATGGTTCTTGAAGGAATTGTAGCCCTTATTTGGGCCGCTGCAGGAACTTGTTTTTACGAAGGAACCGATGGTCTTCATGGTTTTATGGCTGCAAACGGGAACAACGCAGCTGCTACTGTTGCCGACATCTCCAGAGGATACTTGGGTAAGATTGGCAGCATATTGGCGATGCTCGGCGTAGTTGCGGCTCCAATTACATCTGCCGATACAGGATTCCGTGCAGCCCGACTTATCATTGCTGATGCCACACACACATCCCAACGCCCCTTTTCTAAACGATTAATCATCGCGATTCCTCTATCCATAGCCTGCTTCATCCTTCTACAGATAGATTTCGAGGTATTATGGCGCTATTTTGCCTGGTGCAATCAGACCCTTGCCGTATTCACTCTCTGGGCAATCACCGTGTATCTTGCTCTACGGAATAAAGCCTATGTGATAACACTCATTCCGGCACTATTCATGACATCCATATCTGTCACCTACATATTTATCGCCAAAGAGGGCTTCTCACTTCCGACCTCCATTGCCTACCCTGCAGGGGTAATTATACCGCTACTCCTATTGATCATCTTTTGGAGATGGACCAAGACAGTTAATAAAGAAACTAAATTATAAAATCCAAAACATCTACTTGAACAATGAAAAAGATCAATCGAGCTATCATCTTTCTGATCATCTATCTTATCGCATTGGCAATATATACATTCCCTCGCTACCAAGAGAGTGGTGAGTGGGGACAATACATCAGTGTGATCGTTGGGAGTCTTGCTATATTCATACTTCTAAGATACGTTTTAATTCGTCGAATGAAGTTTAGAGAACAACAGAAACAGGAAGCGAGAGAGTTTGCTAAAAGCACCCCGAAAGAGGAGAAATCAGATAAAAAATGAGACAAAATCGTATCAGAGTGTGCAATATGTCGTTTTTTTCTTTTTCTTTGCATTGCGTAATGGTGCGTGATAATAGAAAATCAGAGGTAGCTTCGTGACTTGGTCCGAGCCGAATAGACAGAAGAGCCCACTGATTATATTCAC
The DNA here is from genome assembly GCA_047972845.1 of Bacteroidales bacterium. GTDB lineage: Bacteria > Bacteroidota > Bacteroidia > Bacteroidales > JBKEBB01 > JBKEBB01. Next base: position 1,473 of record JBKEBB010000379.1, on the reverse strand, counting down.
ACATACATGAGCTATTAAATATCACTTAATCTTTATTCATTCATAACATAAAAAACAAGAAACTGTATGACTACTAAAAAACAGAACTTCGCACTTCCCATCGCCATGATGTTTGCGTTGTTTTTCATGATTGCTTTCGTTACCGGATTACCGGCTCCGCTTGGAGTAATTGTTCAAAATCAATTCGGAGCTTCCAACTTTGAAGCCACACTCGGTTTTGCGGCTAACTTTATCGCTTACGCATTTATGGGACTTCCCGCCGGTTTGATGCTTCAGAAAATCGGTTACAAAAAAACAGCTCTACTGGCCGTAGTAGTTGGATTCACCGGTGTTGCCGTTCAATTCCTCTCAGGTCAATTAGGCAGCTTTACCATTTATTTGACTGGTGCATTCATTTCAGGATTCTCAATGTGTATGCTAAACACTGTAGTTAACCCGATGTTGAACACCCTTGGTGGTGGTGGTAACAAAGGAAACCAATTGATTCAGATTGGTGGATCACTCAACTCTGTAGCCGCTACATTCGTACCTGTTCTTGTGGGTTATCTGATGGGAGCAACCGTTGCCGAGCGTACTATCGAAAAAGCAAATCCTGCGATGTTCATCGCAATGGGAATCTTCGCGATCGTATTTGTAGTTCTGTTTTTCATGAACATCCCAGAGCCTCGTTTGGCTGCTACCAGCAAAGCTAAAAACGAACACAGCCCGTTGGCTTTCCGTCACTTTATCTTTGGAGCTGTTTGTATCTTTATCTATGTAGGTATCGAAATCGGTATTCCACAATTCATCAGCCTTTACATGACTTCAAGCGCCGAATTGGGTGGTTTGCAAATTGATCCCGCTGTTGCCGGTTCTGTAGTTGGTACATATTGGTTCTGTATGATGTTAGGACGTATCTTCGGTGCATCCATCGCATCTAAGTTCTCTGCTAAATCAATGTTATCATTTGTATCTTCTCTCGGGTTGGTATTTGTGTTGATCGCTATCTTCGGAATGAACGCTACTACAGTTTCAATGCCTGTATTCCAATCAAATATTTCATTCGGATTCTACGAAGTACCCATTGGTGTAATGTTCCTTGTTTTCTGTGGATTCTGTACATCAGTAATGTGGGGTGGTATCTTCAACCTTGCTGTTGAAGGATTGGGTAAATATACCGAGCAAGCTTCAGGTCTATTCATGGTAATGGTTTGTGGTGGTGGTTTGCTTCCGCTGCTTCAAGGATACATCGCCGACGTTACCGTTAGCTTCTCTACCAGCTATTGGGTAGTATTCGCAGGTTTGGCTTACATGTTATTCTATGCTCAAGTAGGAAGCAAGAATATCAACAAAGACATTCCTGTATAGTCCCTCCGATAGAGTTAATCAATATACAAAGAGCTGTGGTTCGTATGGACTACAGCTCTTTTTTTACATTCTACTGCAACAACTCACATTGAATAAACGACCAACGCTACCACTCTTCACTCTCAC
>JBKEBB010000330.1:0-5355 GCA_047972845.1 Bacteroidales bacterium | reverse complement strand
GAAAGTTCATACTGGCGGTAAGCGAGATCACTTTACCATTGAGTCGATAACCCAATCCTCCGCTATGGGTGGTATAGTTGGTGTTGTATTCGCTCGATAAATCACGCACCAATTCCTCTTGCGCCACACTTGTGGGCAGAATATTGTACGTTCGCTTACTGCGTTCCGTATAGTTGTAGTTGAAGTTATAGGTAAGCATCAACATCGACGAGTTTGAAAGTGGTTCCGTATATACGAGGTTAGCTCCTACGGACCATCCGGGCGATTTGCTTGGTATTCGCAGCGAGTAGGCAGTATCATTAGCCAAGCCATTGGTGAAGAAATGGTTCTCGGCATCCTGCCATGAGGTTGCATTGGATGTATTGATACGTCCGTTACCTCCCAATGAAATAGTTCGTCCGGGCTTCAGAAAGCGATGGCGATACATCAACATACCTCCTCCGTTAATCGCGTTGTTGTCGGCACTTGAGTTGTTTATTGTGCTGTTAAGAGGTGATCCCGACTGGGTAGTAGCTCCCTCCATTCCATAGTTGGATTGTGTATTCTGAATGGTGAATTGAGGATAAAACAAGATAGCGTTCAACGTATCAATATTCCATTCCATCCGGGCATTGATTCGATGACTTAATGTTTTGGAGGTTGAGTTGCTCAACTCGTCGTATTTTCTCAATCCGCTCGACTGGTCAAAATAGGTACGGTTGATAGCCTGATCCGACAGGTTGTCCGCATAGCTGATGAAATAACTGGCAGCCAAAGTCAATTTATTATTCCAATTGTTGTTGAAATTGATACCTCCGGCGTGTGTATTTGTTACTCCCGATTGTTGCCCGAATCCGAAACTACTTCCGCCTCCAAACATGGCACCGCCTCCACCACCTCTAATCATCATACGATTTCCACCTCCGGAACGGCGCATACCACCGGATCCGGAAAGATCATCCTGCGAAAAGTTCACCTGATTGATGTTGTTGCTCATTCCCAAAATAGAGAGTCGCTGTTCTCCGTTAAACTGATTGAAGCTGAGGTTTGACATGTATCGTCCGTCTGTACCATATCCTGCTGAAAAAGTACCAAAGAGACCCTCCACTTTACGATTTCGGGTAACCACGTTAATGGTCTTTGTTGTGTTTCCATCATTGAATCCTGAAAACTGGCTTTGTTCACTTTGACGATCGAAAATCTCAATCGATTGTACCACCTCAGTCGGTAGGTTGCGCAACGCGGTAGTTACGTCACCCTCAAAAAACTCCTTACCATCTACCAACACCTTTTTCACCTGCTCTCCTTGGGCTTGAACAGTTCCGTTTTGCACCACCACACCGGGCATTTTTGTCAACAAATCCTCGGCATTGCTTCCTTGTACGGTTTTGAAGGCATCCGCGTTGTAGGATACCGTATCGCCTGTCTGTGTGGCGCGAATAGCGCGTCCTTCAACCACTGTTTCACGCAAAGAAACGGCCGATTCGCGCATCTGAATAGTACCTACATTCATCTGGGCACCGGAAGAGGTTACCTCGACATTTCTTTTGTAGTCGCTAAAACCCACATAGGTAATTTCCATTCTGTAGTTGCCACGGGGAATATTGCTCACCACAAACTTCCCGTCCATATTAGTCGTATTATAATATCGCTTGGTAGTATCGCTCGCATTGATAAAGCCTACTGTAGCACTCATCAAAGGTTCTTTGGTTCCGGACTCAACCACCGTGCCAATAATATCTTTGGCATTCACCATAAAGGTTGTGATCACCGAAATCAGGATTAATAGAAGGGAACGTTTCATTATCGTACTGTTTTGAATATATATTGAATCTTCATGCACAGATATTGACCTTAACCGCGATTGAAAGTTTAATCCTGTTATTGAATTTTCGCTAAAGAGGTGGGGGGGCAGTTGCATCGTCTTGAAAAAGGAGCGCTCGGTTTACTAAAAAGGAATATACCTTTTATGTAAGACAACCAAACGTTTTGTTCAAAAGGTATATTCCTTTTTTAGCCACGATTAATTCATTCAATCAAAGGTGAATAGAACATTCCAAAATGGAAATCACGGGCGAGAGTAAGGTCGCTTGAGAGGCATCGCATCAAGTAGCTCGATCTCAATTGGGATCATTACAGATATGCGAAGGTGGATACCAATTCTATCACTTCGAAAGATAGGGGGCAAATAGATAAAAAAGAGTGTATGTTTCATCTTTACACGCTCTTTTATGAAATGATGCGAGAATTGTCTTGTACCTTTGCTATCGCTTAGATCGGGATGGTTAGTACCCCGGCAAATAGCACAAATCATTAATAACACGTTTGATTATGCGAGACAACGTTACCGCCTGGAAAAAACTGGGCATGAACATCGAACTGCACGATGCGGTTCTCAACATTGTTGGTACGGCTTTTGGTGCCGTCTATATGAGCCAACACAATCGTCCTGAGAAAATGGACTATTTCAACGAGTTTCTGGCCGAAATTCATGGCCGCAGAATCCACGAACTGATGGAAGCACGCGAGGAGGGAAAGAAAGTGATCGGTACCTTCTGTGTCTTTATCCCTGAAGAGCTGACCCTCGCGGCGGGAGCGATTCAAATCGGACTCTGTTCGGGAGCCGAACTGGCTTTTGACGCAGCCGAACAATACATCCCACGCAATACTTGTTCGTTGATTAAATCGGCATTCGGGTTCAACATTGCCAAGGTGTGTCCTTATGTGGAAGTTGCCGATCTGGTGGTTGGAGAAAACACTTGCGACGGGAAAAAGAAAGCGTTTGAATCGTATAAACAACTGGTGCCTCATCTCTACATTCTCGACCTTCCTCAAATGAAGTCTCCTAGCGGAAAAGCGCTGCTTTTGAAAGAGTATGAAAGTTTCAAGGAAAAGCTCGAATCAATGACCGGAAACAAAATAACTCCCGAATCACTTTCCGCCTCAATCCAAATAGTAAACGCGAAACGTAAGGCCCTGATGCGCTTGGCCTCACTGCGCGATGCCAACCCTGTGCCGATCAGTGGACTCGATGTACTGTTAATTAATCAAATCGCATTCTTGGACGATCCACAGCGTTTTACTCAGGCGGTAAACGAACTGTGCGATGAGTTGGAAGAGCGTATCAAGAAAGGAATAGGAGCTGCTCCCGCCAAAACACCACGGGTATTGATTTCAGGATGTCCGATGGCGGTTCCCAACTGGAAGTTGCCCAATCTGATCGAAAAGAACGGAGGAATCATTGTAGGTGAAGAGACCTGCACCGGAGAACGCGGAGTAAGAAACATTGTAGAGAACGAATCGCCTGCCACCATTGAAGAGGGACTGCAATCCATCACAGACCGATACTTCAAGATTGACTGCGCGGTATTTACTCCCAATGTGGACAGATTGAATCACATTAAAGAGATGGTTGCCAACTACAAGGCGGATGGGGTGATACATTACTCTATTTCGTGTTGTCAGCCCTATATGTATGAGGCCATCTCGTACGAAAAACAGCTTGAAGCCGATGGAATTCCTACACTCTGTCTCGAAACAGACTACAGTCAAGAGGACATGGGACAACTACAAACCCGTGTAGAAGCATTTCTTGAACGTATAGGTAAATAATTGATGCGTAAAGCAGGAATCGACATTGGATCACGCACCATAAAAGTGGTTGTGATAGAGGGAGAAGAGTTAGTTTGGTCGGCAAAGTGTGAAAACAGTTTTGATACGGTCAACGATTGTCGCAAACTTCTTGCCGGAGTGGAGTATGATCTTATTGCTGCCACAGGATACGGAAGGCATCTGTTTGCCGAACATTTCAGATGCAATCAGGTGATCAGTGAGATCAAAGCGTTTGCATTGGGTGTGTCGCATCTCTTTCCCCAATGTCGCACCATATTGGATATAGGAGGGCAAGACACGAAAGCCATCTCTATAGGAGCAAACGGAGCGTTGAGAAAGTTTGAAATGAATGATCGATGCGCGGCGGGTACCGGCCGGTTTCTGGAGATCATGGCAATGGCATTGCACTGTCCGTTGGTGGATTTTAGCAATTTGGCCAAACAATCTACCAACCCTCAAAAGATTAACAATATGTGTACCGTTTTTGCCGAATCGGAAGTGATTTCGATGTTAGCCAAAGGAGCAAAGCGGGAAGACATCGCAGCGGGAATAATGCAGTCGATCATACTCCGCAGTGTCTCTCAGCTCCGCAGGGTTGGGATCGAAAAAGAGTTGGTCTTTGCGGGAGGAGTCGCGCTCAACCGTGTGATGGTTGATCTGCTTGGAGAGCAAGTGGGATTTAATATCCTGACAGCTCCCGATCCCCAAATCCTTGGCGCATTAGGAGCCGCGAGAGCCAATTTAGGCTAACTCCTACCGCTGATTTCCTATAACAAAAGAGACGGCTCACGCATCATAATGATCGCGTGAGCCGTCTCTTTTGTTATTATCTTAGTAGCTCTTTTATTCAACAAACAGAACCAACCCTTTGAGATACTCCCCTTCGGGATGGTAAATATTGATAGGATGGTCGGCAGGCTGTGAAAGTTGATGAAGGATTCGAACATTTCGTCCCGACATTGCCGCCGCACTGAAAACGGCCAATCTAAAATCTTCTTTCGAAACCACTTGAGAGCAAGAGAAGGTGAAAAGAATTCCTCCGGGTCGGATTTTCTCGAATGCCTTGGCATTGAGTTTTCGATACCCTTGCAACGCGTTTCGCAACACATTGCGATGCTTGGCAAAGGCCGGAGGGTCGAGGATAATCAAATCGTACTTATCGCCCATCGAATCGAGGTACTTAAACGCATCCTCGGTATAGGCTCTATGACGGGGATCATTGCCAAAGTTTAATTCCACGTTTCTCTCTGTGAGGGCAATAGCCTTTGCGGAACTGTCAACCGAATGCACAATATCTGCACCACCACGCATGGCATAAAATGAGAATCCTCCTGTGTAGCAAAACATATTCAATACACTTCGATCTTTGGAGTATCTTTCGAGGAGCATACGGTTCTCCCTCTGATCGACAAAAAATCCTGTTTTTTGCCCCTTCAACCAATCCACATGGAATCGGAGCTTGTTCTCAGTAGCGATGTCGTCACCTTCACCTCCATACAGGTATTCGTTTTCTTGACCGAGCTCCGCCTTATAAGGCAGTGTGGTTTCCGACTTATAATAAATGTTCTTTATATTCTCTCCCAGCACCTCAACCATCGCCTTTGCGATATCGTGACGAGCAAAGTGCATTCCTGGGGTGTGCGCCTGCATCACCGCCGATTGGGCATACACATCAATAATCAATCCCCCAAGCATATCACCTTCCCCATGAACCAATCGGTAGGTGTCGTTGACAGGAGGATTAACCAATCCAATACTCTTTCT
>JBKEBB010000313.1:0-3609 GCA_047972845.1 Bacteroidales bacterium | reverse complement strand
TTTTTGTTTACTATCTCTCTATCTATCTCGGAATCGAAAGCAATCATCTCTCCTATCCCGAATCTTTCCTGTTGGCGGCAATCATGGCCTCCACCGATTCAGCCTCCGTCTTTTCCATTTTGAGAAGCAAAAAGGTGGTATTAAAGCAGAAACTTGGTTCTATGCTTGAGCTGGAAAGTGGAAGCAATGATCCGATGGGATACATGTTGACAATCTTTCTGATTGGTTATATCCAAAAGGGAGGACTTAATTTCACGGATGCCGTAATGACTCTTGGTGTTGAACTGATTGTCGGTGCAATTGGGGGATACGTGATAGGGAAATCCGCTGTTTGGTTGATTAACAAGATAAATATCGATATAAAATCGCTCTATCCGATATTGCTGCTTACGGTTACTTTCTTTACCTTTTCGTTTACCCATCTCTGCCATGGCAACGGCTATTTGGCGGTATATGTAGCCGGATTAATCGTGGGCAACTCCGATATTGTACATAAGAAGGAGACGCAAACGTTCTTCGATGGCTTTTCGTGGTTGTGGCAGATTGTAATGTTTATCTCATTGGGGCTGTTAATCAATCCGCATGATCTGATTGTGATCGCTCCGGTTGGCTTAACCATTGGATTTGTCATGATTTTCCTTGCCCGTCCGATCAGTGTATTCCTCTCTTTGTTACCCTTCCGTTCAGTTACACCCAAAGGAAAACTCTTTGTATCGTGGGTGGGGTTGAGAGGCGCCGTGCCGATTATCTTTGCCACCTATCCGTTGATCGCGGGTGTTCAAAACGCGATGATATTTTTCAATATCGTATTCTTTATGACCATTGTCTCGTTGCTTGTTCAAGGAACTACAGTGATCGCCCTTGCCAAATACCTCAATTTGATTGAGAAAGAAGAGGTGGTTGTTTCTGAATAGCAATTGAATAGAGTAGAAAAAGGACCTTCCGCATGCTTTGGCATAGTGCCGATTCATGCGGAAGGCCTTTTGTTTTTGTTCGAGAGTAGATACCCCCAACGGTTATCTATAATCTCTTCCGTCGCCTGATCGTTTATCCGTGATCATCGCAATTGTTTCGACAATGGGTTGCTTCGTTTTCGAATTCGGCGGTAACGTGGGTAATCCCATATTCGGCGGCGATATCAAAGATGTTGTTTTTTATCTCTTCGGTAGCGTTTTCGGATGAGACAATATGGAGGGTCATCACATGCGACTGTCCGTCCAACGACCATACGTGCAGGTCGTGCGTGTCTGTCACGCCGGGAATCTGTGAGATGCGGTCTTTCAACCCCTCTACGTCCACATCTTCAGGCACTGCCTGAAGCATGATCTTAAACGTGTCTCGCAGATTTTTGTACACATTGCTCAACACCCAGAAACTGATTACCAACGAGAGTATAGGGTCGAGAATCGGAAGATCGACAAACATCATAACAACACTTACCACCATCACGGCCACCCATCCCAACACATCTTCCATGATATGGAGATAGACGGATCGTTCGTTGAGCGAGGCTCCTTTCTTTAGTCGTAAAGCAGCCGCCCCGTTTACGAGTACGCCGAAGATCGCCATCCAAAACATCCCCTGCGTATGTACCTCCTGCGCGGAGAATATCCGTTTGGCGGCTTCAACGATTACAACAATCGAGCTTACCGTTAACACGCCCGATAGAAAGACCGACCCCAGCAGCGAGAAACGTTTGTACCCGTATGAATAGATCTTGTCTCGTCCCCTGGCCGATTTTTTTTGTAAATACCACGCGACGCCCAGCGACAGGCAATCGCCCAAGTCATGGAGCGCGTCCGACAGGATCGCGATACTGTTGGTCAGCAGTCCGCCAACGATCTCGAATACCACAAAGAAACTATTCAGAAAGAATGCGACAGAGATGTTTTTGGTCGTTGAAGTGTCTATGTGTGAGTGGTTGTGTCCCATATTGATAACGAATGAATGGTGTAGTTTGCTCTACTTTTGGCTCAATGGATGTTTCTCCGTTTTAGGCGTTGTCAATGGTAGAGCGGACAATCTTTGGAGAAGAAAAGCAGATACAAAGGTATTCGATAAGTGAGAATTCAATTTCAAATCCTCGGATCATGATGTCTTAGTTTTGATTTTTTAAGAATGAAGGCGGGTAAATGGAGCGTTCGTGGCGAGTGTCGTTTTCTTTTTGTACATTTACAAGTTCATTCAACGAGTTCATTTGATAGAGTGAAAGTTGAAAAAACAAAACTGAAATGAGTATGATCCTGTCTGTATATGATGATGTGACCCTCCGCACGCTGGAACTCGGCGATGCGGTCGATATATTTAAAACGATCGACTCCGAACGTCGATACCTCGGACGTTGGCTTCCCTTTGTTGCCTACTCTTCTACGATCGACGACACTCGATCGTTTGTCCGCTCCGTATTGGGCGCGCCGCAAGAGAGATTGGAGCCGGTATTTACCATTCGCAAGGGCGATCGGTTTGTTGGATTGATCGGATTGAAGGGAACAGATCCCGCCAATCGTAAGACCGAGATCGGCTATTGGTTGTCCGAGTCGTTTCAAGGTCAAGGCATCGTTTCCCGATCGGTCAAGCGGTTGTGTGAATACGCGTTTGTCGATCTGGAGATGAACAGGGTGCAGATTAAATGCGCCGTCGGAAATGAGTCGAGCAACGCTGTCCCCAAGCGATTGGGATTCGTGTTCGAAGGAGTCGAACGGGCCGGAGAGCTGTTTCCCGACGGTCGGTATGCCGATATCGAGGTGTATAGCCTTTTGAAAAGTGAGTGGCTCCACGAAGAGGAGAGGTGATCGGTTGATGTCTATAAACAATCCGGCGCGGTAAAGGGGATGCCCTCTTTGCCGCGCCGGATTGTTTTATCCCGTTAGTCTCTTCTCTCTGAGTCTTCGTCCTCGGGCACCTCTTTTTTCCTCTCTTCCTCTTCTGTTTTCAGTTTCGGATAGGAGATTCGCGAGTGGTGAATGGTGAGCAGTTTGTTTATAAACACATTCTTCACCCGTTCGATCTCTTTGAGCGTGATCGGCGCGTTGTTGAATTGTCCTTCGGCAAGCTGACTGTTCACAATGTTGTTTACCATGTTGGTGATGGTCTCTTCATTATATACGGGCAAACTGCGCGAGGTGGCTTCCACCGAGTCGGCCATCATCACAATGGCGGTCTCTTTTGAGTAGGGCGTAGGGCCCGGGTAGGTGAAGTTGGCTTCATCCACCTTCGCGTCCGGATTCTCGTTCATGAATGAGTTGTAGAAATACTTGGTCTTGCTGGTGCCGTGGTGCGTATAGATAAATCCTTTTATCGCCTTCGGAAGGCCCAGCTTCTCGGCTATTCTCATCCCGTTGCTCACATGGTCGATAATGATGCGCGCGCTGCTGTCGTAGCTCATCTTGTCGTGGGGATTGTCGCCTGCCAGCTGGTTCTCGGTGAAGAATCCCGGATTGTCCAACTTCCCGATGTCGTGATACAACGCGCCCGTTCTCGCCAACTGGGCGTAGGCCCCAATCTCATTGGCCGCCTCGGCCGCCAGGTTGGACACTTGCAACGTGTGTTGGAATGTGCCGGGACAGTTTTCGGAGAATCGTCTGAATATCGGGTTATTGATGTTCGACA
>JBKEBB010000264.1:0-30784 GCA_047972845.1 Bacteroidales bacterium | reverse complement strand
GAAACGACGTCGAAGACGTTCGTCGGTACTCATTCTTAAATCATTTAATCGTGCCATGATACTCACTTTTTTTCGTAAATTTGTTACTTAAAAGTGGTCAACGTATTTCAGGCATCGACACCCTTTTGAGGGGGCGGTGTACAACGGAGGGGGTTGTGGTGTACAGGGCAGGTGGGTGCGGTGTAGAGCGGAGATGGGTAGGTGGTAGATGGGAAAATGAAAAGAGAGGCCTCTTTGGATGAAAAGGGGTCTCTCTGTGTGTTACTAATTATCCTCGTTGGGGCAAATGGGTGGGGTGCGATGCGTAGCTATATGTCACGTGGCACAGTGACATCTGCAACATGAGTCAGTGTTGCTGGCTCACCGATCAACGGGCTACCTTCTTGAGCGCGTCCACCAGTCCGGCGAGATCTTCTTTCGTGTGGTAGGGCGAAAAGGCGATACGCAGGGATCCATTAGGATAGGTGCCGAGGGTTTGGTGCGCCAAGGGTGAGCAGTGGAGTCCGACACGGGTCTCAATATCAAATTGTTTATAAAGACGGTTGTTGAGTTCGGAGTTGCCAATGGTTTTGTGCATCAGGGAGAAGAGAGGTCCCTGATTGGCCGGATCAGCTGCCTTGTACACGGTATATCCCTTGATGGATTCAATACGGCGGATACAGTCGATCCAGTCGGCATGGGTGGTTTTCCACTCGGGAGTGGCCTTGAGTGCGGCACGCAGTCCTACCAACCCCACCATGTTGGGAGTTCCCGCCTCCATACGGTCGGGGTAGAGATCGGGCATTTCGAGGCTGTGGGAGAAACTACCCGTTCCTCCACGTGTAAGGGGGGCTACTCGTTCGGGATAACGGGCGAAGAAACCACCCGTTCCGGTGGGACCAAGAAGGCCCTTGTGTCCGGTGAAAGCGATGAAGGTAGCATTCCATTTATCGCCCTCGAAAGGAGACGATCCCACCGACTGGGTGGCATCGATAAGGGAATCGATCGATCCGATCTTTTTCAAGATCTCCTCCACGGGTTGAATCACCCCGTTGATGTTGCTCTCGTGGTTGATCACCACCAGACGTACATTTTCAAGCATGTCGGGGGTGATACGTTCCGGATCAACACATCCGTCGGAGCCATGGGGAAGGATGTCGATTGTTACCCCACTCGTCTCGCACAGGTGGTGAAGCGGACGCATAACGGCGTTGTGCTCCATGGGAGTGACCAGCACACGACATTGGGAGAGACCCAATCCCATAATAACGGTATTAAGGGCGGTGGTGGCGTTAAGCGTGAAAAAGAGGTGTTCGTTGGATTTAACTCCTAATTTGGCGGCAATCAAGTCGCGACACTCCTCCACCTTCACTGTTGCCTGATAGGCACGTCGGTAGGCGGTGCGTCCGTAGGTACCTCCCCCTTCAGTCAGGTATTTGGACATTGCCTCCGCCACTTCGGGAGGTTTCGGGAAAGAGGTACTCCCGTTGTCAAAATAGATATTTGCAATACGTTGTGTTTCCATTGTTTGTTTTGTAAACGTTTAATCGGTGAATCGGTGAATCGCGGAAGAGAATGTTGAATCGGTGAATCGCAGAACCGTTTAGGAGATCGTTGATTCGTTGACCGCAATTAACTCGTTACCGATCACTCGTTATACGTAACTAATATTCATTTAATCATTTTAGCCTCGAAGAGGTGATCACTTCAAAGAAACCCCATACTTTTAAGTGTGGGGATGCAAGCTACACTCTCTGGACAGTTTCGAAGATGCTTCAGTACATAATAAGTATACAGCGCTAGGTATTTCAGTACAGCATCTTCGAAGCTGAGTTGTTTTTTTGTTGTATTACCCCACACGTATACGTATGGGGTTAGTTATAGTCATCGCCTCTTCGAGGCTGATCCGGTCTCACGCAAATATACGATTCCGGATTTTTACACCTCAACGAATGAACGACTTAACGAATCAACCCTCTCCTAAACGATTTCCCGATTAAACGATTCACCGCTCTTCTTACGCCTCAACGCCTGAACGAATCAACAATCTTCTAAACAATTCATCGATTCCACGATTCCACGCTCTTCCCCCTTTCATCTCCTCCTTCGCTGCAGGTTCAACACTATATTAAAGAGTCGCGTAACCTCATTCCACGGTACAACCGTTTCGGGATACATTGGGTTAAGGGGTCGGAGGGTGATGGTTTGTCGGGCGGTGGAGCAGTGGGCAATACGTCTGATCCAAACCGTTTCGCTCGTTACTACTACAAAATCCCACGGATCGACCGGCAGTGCTCCGCTCCGCCATACGTCGGAACCTATTTCATGTCCCACCACGATATCGCCCTCTACATAGGAGGCACGGGAACCATCGTCCATCGAATCGCCCTTTACCTCGAAAGCCATGTAGTCGCTTCCGCTGTCGCGATCGATCACGAAAGGGATCAGGGGAAGGGTTTCGAGGTAGGGGGAATGGGAGTGGTTGGTCGCATAGGCGGCATAGCCATATCGGTTTACAAAAGGAAGGTAGCGAGTTTCGCCACGCTCCTCAGGAAGAGATCGGGTGATATCGTCGGGTGAACCTGTTCCATTGGCTAACCATTCGAGACTTATTCCGAAAGACTCGGATATATCCTGCAAAATATCAATGGAGGGATTGGGATAGCGGTTGTTGCGGCGATCGATCAGAAACAGTCGATTGAGCGACTGGTAGGACGAACGGGATAGCCGCTCCGCCATCTGACGCACCACACCCTGACATTCTCGGTCGATAATCAGTTGGATACGTTGGGTTGTTTCGGGAAGATTCAAGCAGTAGGTTCTTTATTTTATCAACTCGATACGACCGCGGGTAAGTTTCACCCGTCCGGCAGCTTCGAGTTCATCCAACATGGTAAAGAGCGCCAAGCGAGGCATTCCAAAGAGGTCGGCCAGGTAGGCTCGGGGCGATTCGATGATCACATTCTTCGATCCACGGTGTCCCATCAACTCGATCATGCTGTAGAAACGCTCCTCCAGAGTGGGGATTTCGCGTTGAAGAGAGAGATGAAACTGCTGGGAACGGTAAGATATGATGTTGAGGTAGTTGATCAGAAAGACCGGATAAGAACTGAGCAGACGCTCGAAGGTGGGTTTTGAAAACTGTAGGATTCCCACTTCTGTGATGGCGGTTACGGTAGAGGGAGAGGTGGTGTGCCATCCGTAAAGGAAGTTGGGAAGAATGATCTGCGGACCTGTGAGTGTCTCTACCAGATTGACATTCCTTTCGGAGAAAGGGGTCTCAATTCGGACACTTCCACTGATCAGAAGTCGGATATACGCGCAATCTCTTCCCCTGTCAACAATTGTTTCATCACGCTTAAATTTCTGAAAATCCATACCGACTGTCTCAATCAGTTGGGTTAATTGCTCAATACTGAATCCCTGAAACAAGGGCAGTTGCAATAAAAGTTCGTACATGGTTGAAATCCGTTAGGGTTAATTGCTTTGCAAAGGTAATATTTTCAAACAAATAAAATGTTAAATAGTATGATAAATAATTCATATCTTTGTAACCATAATAAATAACACACCCAAATTGACATGAATTTATCGTACGACCTCCATTTCAGCTGGACTGAATTTGCCAGTGCCTTCGTTGTTTTGTTTGCCGTAATCGACATTTTAGGCTCGTTGCCCATCATCATTGACCTCCGCACGAAAGGAAGAGACCTCAGCGCGTGGCGCGCCTCGCTCTACTCGTATGTGATCCTGCTCTCGTTTCTGTTTATCGGTGAAGCGATGCTCTCACTCTTCAATGTGGATATCAACTCGTTCGCGGCGGCGGGATCGCTTATTATCTTCGTTATGGCGATGGAGATGATTTTGGGTGTGGAACTCTTTCGCAACGATGGTCCGAGCAACTCGGCCACCATCATTCCGCTGGTATTTCCGCTGATAGCGGGTGCAGGAACTTTCACGACGCTGCTCTCGCTACGTGCCGAATACAACATCCTCAACATCATTCTGGCACTTACCTCCAACCTCTTAGTTGTGTATCTGGTGATCACACAAGCCGAACGGGTGGAACGAATCATTGGCAAAGGAGGCGTGTATGTGCTGAAGAAATTCTTCGGAATCATCCTGCTCGCCATAGCCGTACGACTCTTCACTGCCAATATATCTACTCTTTTGAATCATTTTTAAGGGAAATGTGGAATCGGGGAATCGTGTAATTGTTTAGAAGAACGTGGTAAACGAGAAAGATTTAAGTAGTTAATAGTTGATATAAAAGAGAGTAGGGAGTGTCAGTTTGACACTCCCTACTCTCTTTTATAATATTACTTACTAAACGATTTACCGATTAAACGATTCAACATCTCCTTACAGCACTGAAAACATCACCGTCAGTCCTGACACCACGATGGAGACCATGCTCATTAGTTTAATGAGTATGTTGAGCGAAGGGCCGGAGGTGTCTTTGAACGGATCGCCCACGGTGTCGCCCACAACGGCTGCCTTATGGGCATCGCTTCCCTTTCCGCCATAATGTCCCTCTTCGATGTATTTTTTGGCATTGTCCCATGATCCGCCCGCATTGGCCATGAATACGGCCAACACAAAACCAGAACTTAACGCTCCCACCAACAATCCCATCACTCCGGCCACTCCAAACACCCCCCCCGTAAGAATGGGAGCTACAATCGCCAAGAGAGAGGGAACGACCATCTCCATTTGGGCTCCTTTGGTGGAAATCTCTACACATCGGGCATAGTCGGGCTCGGCAGTACCTTCGAGGATTCCTGCTATCTCTCTGAATTGTCGGCGCACCTCCTCAACCATCTTCACAGCGGCACGCCCCACGGCATTGAGCGTCAATCCGCAGAATACAAAGGCGAGTACCGCGCCGATGAAGAGTCCGCACAGCACCTTATAGTTCATCAAGTTGACATCAAACCACACCATAAAATCGGCTATTCCCGCGGTACGTACTCGATCGACCGTGAGATCGGCCACGTGAGAAAGAGTGGTAATGATTTTCCCTTCGTCAAGAAGTCGCTCCATCCCTATCCTTATCTCCTCCAGATAAGAGGCCATGAGGGCAAGGGCGGTAAGAGCCGCGGAGCCGATGGCAAAGCCTTTTCCGGTGGCAGCGGTGGTGTTGCCCAAGGCGTCGAGCGCATCGGTACGTTCGCGTACCTGCTTGTCCAATCCGCTCATCTCGGCATTGCCTCCGGCATTGTCGGCAATGGGACCGTAGGCGTCGGTGGCCAAAGTGATGGCCAAGGTGGAGAGCATACCAACCGCGGCGATACCTATGCCGTACAACCCCATACTGATGTTGGATGTATCAAATCCGGCAGCAAATAGAAAGGAGAGAGAGATAGCGATTACAACAGCCAACACGGGGATGGCGGTGGAGAGCATGCCTGTGCCAATGCCTGAGATAATGACCGTAGCAGGACCGGTGAGGGCATGTTCGCATATGTTTTGTGTGGGGCGATAGGCGTGCGAAGTGTAGTATTCGGTGGATTTACCAATCACCACCCCTGCCAATAATCCCACCACGACGGCACAGGAAAGGAAAAACCAATTATCAACCTGCAACAGGTAGAACAGTGGGAAGGTAAGCAGGGCGATGAGCAGGGCACTGAAGTTGATGCCCCGGTTGATAGCCCCAATCAGTTGAGCCATGCGTGCCCCCTCACGAGTACGTACCATAAAGATACCGATCACCGAAAGTATAATTCCTAAAGCCGCAATCAGCATCGGTGCCAAAATGGCCTTCATCTGTGTGGCGGGATGGGCAATGCAAGCCGATGCTCCCAAGGCGCAAGAGGCAAGAATCGCACCACAGTAGCTTTCGTAAAGATCGGCTCCGAGTCCGGCCACATCGCCCACATTATCACCCACATTGTCGGCAATGGTAGCGGGATTGCGAGGATCGTCCTCCGGTATATCTCTTTCTACCTTACCCACTAAGTCAGCTCCCACATCGGCCGCCTTGGTATAAATACCCCCTCCGAGACGGGCAAAGAGCGCTTGGGTAGAGGCTCCCATACCAAAGGTAAGCATGGTGGTGGTGATGATGACCATCTTGTGGGTGGCATCCATATCGTCGATGAAGTAGTTGAGAATGATAAACCAAAGAGAGATATCGAGTGTGCCGAGTCCGACCACCGTCAGTCCCATCACAGCCCCGCTGCGAAAAGCGATGGTAAGTCCCTTATTGAGGGACTCGACCGCCCCCTGCGCCGTGCGGGAAGAGGCAAAGGTGGCGGTGCGCATTCCTATGAATCCGGCCAATCCGGAGAAGAATCCTCCGGTGAGAAAGGCCAACGGCACCCAGTTGTTTTGAAGATCGAAATAGGCAAGCAGGGTGAAGAAGAGGGCCAACACCACAAAAAAGAGGGTGACCACTTTGTACTGCTGCTTGAGATAGCTCATCGCCCCAACGCGTACATGTTGGGCAATTCGTTTCATTGTGTCGTTTCCCTCGTTTTCTTTCATCATCGACACGTAGAAATAGCGCGCAAAGCCAAGGGCTATGAGAGAGGCCAATGGCACAAACCAAAACAAATAATCAATTGAATTCATGGTAGTTCACTATAAGGTTTGAAACTGAAAATTCGTTCTTCGATTGCAATTTATAAATAATTCTTCGCTTCATATACTTTTATTATTTATTTAACAATGAGATAAAAAAGAGCTTGGAAAAGAGGAAAAAAGAAGAAACCAACAGAGGAGATATATACACGCGGAGAAACGTAATAACAACGTAACAGGATCGTAATATCGGCTTAACAATGAATCGGTTACTTTGCATCAGAAAACAAAGCACCCGACAATGACACAGCAACCGAAATATCGTACTATTGTACTCTCGGACGTTCATCTGGGAACAAAATGGTCGAAGGCCGACGAGGCAACCCGCTTCATAGAAGAGAACAGTTGCGAGACACTGATTCTTTGTGGCGACATCATCGACGGATGGAGCCTCAACAGAAACGGAGCGAAATGGAAAAAACGACACACTCGATTTATCAAAGCGTTGCTCGACCTCCAACACCGCACCGAGATCTTCTATGTCCGAGGAAACCACGATGATTTTCTGGATAAGATTCTACCATTCACTTTTCAGCACATTCATTTTGTTCAAGATATGATCTACCGTAGCGAGGACAAGCGTTTTCTTGTTCTCCACGGGGATCTGTTCGATTCGATCACTTCACGATTCAGCTGGCTTGTCAAGATAGGAGATTGGGGCTACACCCTGCTGCTATATCTCAACAAACTATACAACCAGCGACGAGTGAAAAAGGGACTGCCCTACTTCTCGCTCTCTAAAGAGATCAAAAAGAAGGTAAAGGCCTCGGTGTCTTATATCAGTGATTTTGAAAATCACTTGGTGAAACTGGCAAGTAAAAGACGATGCGACGGAGTGATCTGCGGACATATTCATACCCCAGAGATACGGATGTTTGGAAATGTTGCGTACCTTAACGCCGGAGATTGGGTGGAATCTCTCTCTGCATTGGTGGAACAACACGACAGCACATGGCATATTCACTACAGCCAGACAGAGGAGGCGGAATGGAATTGGGATAAGGAGACGGAGGCGAAGAAAGCCAAAAGTGAACAGCCGGAACTTGTCCCTGCGTAAAACGGAGAGATATAGATTATGGAATATGGAGTAACCCTAATCAAAGGAATGCGTCCAATTGATGTAACAAGATTCAAAAAAACAACTTCCCAATGAGATATCTTTTTATTGTACAAGGAGAAGGCAGGGGCCATATGACTCAAGCCATCACACTCTCGACCATGCTCCGACGAAACGGACACGAAGTGTGCGAAGTGCTGCTTGCCAAATGTGAGAACAGAGAGATCCCCTCTTTCTTCGAAGCAAGAATAGGAGCTCCGATACAGGTGTATGACACTCCCTGTTTTCTCTACTCGAAAAACAAAAAGAGAGTAAACATCACCAAAAGTCTCTTTTATAATATGACTCCTAAAAGGGTAGCGAAATACCTAAAAAGTATGGAGTTTATCCACCAGCGGATCGAGGAATTGAAACCCGATGTGGTGATCAACTTCTATGAACTATTGGCGGGACTGTCCAATTTGAGATACCGCGATGAGGCCCCCACGATCACTATCGGTCATCAATACCTGATGAAACATCCCGACTACGAACACGGAAAAGGAGACGATCAGGGAATTTTGTTCTTGCGGATTCATGCGTTGATGTGTGGATTGGGAGCTACCAAAACACTTGCACTCTCCTTCTATCCGATGCGGGATGTATATAAAGAGCACCTCGCGGTGGTGCCTCCGTTACTACGCGACGAAGTACTACAGCTATCCCCCACTAAGGGTGACTATATCTTGGGATATATGCTCAATCACGGCTATGCAGAAGAGGTGAGCGAATGGAGCAAACAACACCCAGACAAGGAGCTCCACTTCTTTTGGGACAAACCCGACGAACCGGAGAGCGTTACGTTGACTCCTTCGTTGACCATGCATGCGATCAACGACCAGCAATTCATTGAATATATGGCAGGATGCGGAGGATATATCACTACGGCGGGATTCGAGTCGGTGTGTGAAGCAATGTATCTGGAGAAACCGTTGATGCTCATTCCGGCTCACTGCGAACAGGAGGTGAATGCCAAAGACGCGGTAGCGGTATATGGAGGAGCCATCGCCGAATCGTTTGACATTGATCGTCTGCTGGAACAGATGGATTCGAAGAAAACTCACTCTGGAGAATTCCGTGAGTGGGTGTTGAAAGCAGAAGACATCTTTCTAAAGCACCTGACCACTCTGATATAACCACTCTCCCTCGAACATTCGAATGTCCGAACTACCATGCGAGATACTACTCCCACTACCTCTTCTTCCTCCGGAAACGAGATAGTGGGAGCTCTGTTTAATGCATCTCGGACAACTATTCAACGAAGAGAAAGAGAACTGTAATAATGAGGTATTTTCCCTCTTAAATACAGCTTATTGAAACTGTAACAATCTTGTCATTTGTTTGTCACGAGGCTGTAATATCATTGCCCGATCTTTGCGGTGTAAATATCAACTCATACTTATTACACCGATTAAAATGAACTATTTATTGAGCATCAAATCCATCGCAGTTACACTACTACTGTGTCTGACCTCGATCCTACAAGCCCAAGAGACAGGATCGGTAGGTGGAATTATCATCGAACAAAAGAGCAAGGAACCCATCATGGGAGCAACCGTCCAATTGAACGGATCAAATATTGGGGCGGTAACCGACCTTGACGGAAAATTCATCATTGAAAACATTCCCGTTGGAAATTACAGCATCGAGATTCGCTACATCAGTTTTTCAAATATCGATCTCAAAGAAATAGCCGTTGCCAAAGGAAAAGTGACCGCTATCAACGCGGAAATGGTGGGAGAGAACATCCAATTGGAAGGAATTGTGGTGGTGGCACAGATCAGGAAGAACTCCGATCTGGCACTGATGCAAGCCACACGCACCGCATTGACCGTACAATCGGGAATCTCGGCGCAGCAGATCGCCAGAACCCAAGACCGCGATGCCTCGGAAGTGGTGAGACGTATTCCCGGCATATCTATTATAGATGGCAAGTTTGTGAATGTAAGGGGTTTGGCTCAACGCTACAACAACGTTTGGATAAACAACAGTGCCGTTCCAAGCTCGGAAGCAGACTCTCGGGCCTTCTCGTTTGACTTGATTCCCAGCAGCCAACTCGACAACATGATGATCGTGAAATCACCTACTCCCGAACTACCCGCTGACTTTGCCGGAGGATTTGTGAAGATCAACACAAAGGATGTGCCCAATGAAAACTCCACACAGATAAGTATCGGAGGAAGTGCCAATTCGGCCACTCACTTCACTTCATTCAAAGAAGCAGTAGGAAGCGGCACGGACCTGTTTGGTTTCGATAACGGCATGCGAAAGATGCCTGGTGGATTCAACGAACGAATGACCAACAGCAGCTCATCACAAGTGGATTGGGTGACCAAAAGCGGATTCAACAACAACTGGAAGGTAAACCAATTCTCTCCCGTGGGTGATCTCCGCCTCAACGCCGCGATTAACCGCCGTTGGAAAATGGACAACGGACGTCAATGGGCGTTGATCGGATCGGTGAACTACACCAATAGCTACACCACCCAAGCGAATATGAAGAATGCCCGTTACGGGGTATATAACTCCAAAGAAGACAAACCGGAGTATTACAACGACTATACGGACAATGTCTATTCGCACAACGCTCGAGTGGGTGGTATGCTAAACGTCACCTTTCTGGCAAACGATAAAGATAAATACGAGTTCAAAAACATCTTCAACCAGCTTGGACAGAACCGATATACCGAACGACAAGGGTATCAATGGATCAGTGCCAGATACAATCAGGAGAAGCAAGAGTACTACTACAACAGCCGTACTACCTACAACGGTCAATTCACAGGAATACACACCCGTGGTGACCATAAAATAGACTGGAACGCAGGATACGCCTTCGCCAACAAGAACCAACCCGACCGACGAATTATCAATCGTCAGGAAAACACCGATTATGGCGATCCCAACATCGGACGGATGCAAATTGACCAAAACGAGATTCAGCGCGAGTTTTCAAAACTAAACGAACACATTCTTTCAACAGGTATCAACTACTCGCTCGATTTCAACTTCGCCGACATGCGCCCTACCCTACGCGCCGGATTCTATGGTGAGTATCGCACACGTGAATACAACACCCGCTCGTTTTACTATCGATACAACCAACGCAACCTCCCGGGCGATTTCGCATTCCTTCCCGTAGTAGAAGAGATTCTTACTCCTACCTATTTCGGACACGACAAACTCTATGTGTATGAAGACACCGACAATCGAAACAGCTACAACGGCAACAACACCAACTTGGCGGGTTATCTCAGCCTGAACATTCCAATGGGGAAATTGAATGTCAATGCCGGAGTGCGCTATGAGCACAACAAGATGAACATGATCAACTATACCAAGATTAAAGGATTCGATACGCAGACGATCTCCTATCCTACCTCCGACCTCTTCCCATCAGTGAATGCCACTTGGAAGATGAACGAGAAGCATCAGTTGCGACTCGCATACGGCGCGTCGGTAAACAGACCTGAGTTCAGAGAAAGATCTCCGTTCGTCTATTACGACTTCGACCTATTCAGTGACATTAAAGGAAATCCCAACCTAAAAACCGCCTATATACAGAATATAGACTTCCGCTACGAATATTATCCTTCAAGTACAGAGGTTATTTCGGCCGCCCTGTTCTACAAACATTTCAAAAACCCAATCGAATGGACATTCTTGGATGCAGGCGGATCATACACCTATACCTTTGAAAACGCCCGTGCGGCAAACAACTACGGAATGGAGGTAGAGATTCGCAAAAACCTCGATTTCATCGGACTGAAAAACTTCGGAGTCAACTTCAACGGATCGATAATTCTGAGCAAGGTGATGTTTGAAGAAAAGAGTCTTGAAAAGGATCGTCCGATGCAGGGTCAATCGCCCTACTTGATCAACGCGGGTGTCTTCTATCAATCGGAACCCCTACGCATGAGTGTAGCGGTGATGTACAACCGGATCGGAAAACGGATTGTAGGAGTAGGGCGAGTGGACACCA
Source organism: Bacteroidales bacterium (assembly GCA_047972845.1). GTDB lineage: Bacteria > Bacteroidota > Bacteroidia > Bacteroidales > JBKEBB01 > JBKEBB01. The sequence goes on along the minus strand of JBKEBB010000264.1, from coordinate 19,142 downwards.
GCCAAGGATCGACCATCAACAACGACATCCCCGACGCGTACGAAATGCCTCGCGATGCCATCGACATCAGCTTCAGCAAACATTTCGGCAAAGGATTCGAGCTGAAAGCCTCGGTGAAAGACCTCTTGGCTCAGAAGATTACCTTCCAACAGTATCCGCAATTCTACGATGCACAGCAGGTGTTGCAGGAAAGACAACAAGTCACCCGTCAGTTCAATCCGGGACGCACCTTCTTCCTATCGCTTGGATACCAATTTTAAGTTCTTTACTCAACATATAAACAACAACGAATAACACACAACTTACATTTCACAATTAGTAAACACATTATGAAAAAGCTTCAATTCTCTTTCTTAAGTATGACAATGGCAACTGCCATGCTGTTTACCGCTTGTACTAAAAGCGACACGCTTCCTAATCCCGGAGATGACACTCCCGGAGACAGCGACAAGCAACAAATCTTATTTGAAGACGGCAAACAACTCGGCAACGGAAATCAGGAGTTCGAAATTCTGAACGGTGAACACACCATCAAGAAAGGGGTCTATCTAATGAAAGGATGGATTTATGTTAGCAACGGCGCAACCCTAACAATCGAACCGGGTACCGTAATTAAAGGAGACAAAGAGACCAAAGCCGCATTGATAGTAGAACCAGGTGGCAAAATTATTGCCCAAGGATCAAAAGAAGAACCTATCGTTTTCACTTCGGCACAAGCCAAAGGAAGTCGCAAACCTGGCGATTGGGGTGGACTTATCATCTGTGGACGTGCTAAAAATAACAAAACTGCTATGATGATCGAAGGCGGACCACGTACTATTCACGGTGGAGCGGACGACAACGACAATTCGGGAGTTCTAAGCTATGTACGCGTTGAATTTGCAGGATATCCGTTCAAAACAGATCAGGAGATCAACGGTATCACCTTCGGATCGGTGGGACGTGGGACAAAGATTGATCACGTGCAAGTATCCTACTCCAACGACGATTCATTTGAGTGGTTTGGAGGTTCTATGAATGCTAAATACTTGGTGGCATACCACGGATGGGACGATGATTTTGACACAGACAACGGATTCAGCGGAAATGTACAGTTTGCTCTTGGCATTCGTAATCCCCGCATTGCCGACACATCGGTTTCCAACGGTTTTGAGTCAGACAACAATGCCGATGGAACTACTACCATTCCAACTACCTCAGGGGTATTCTCAAACGTAACATTTGTAGGTCCGATCGGTCAAGACGCGTCATTTATCAACACTTCGGCCTACATCAACGCAGGAGATTTTAATCCTAACAACGGATCCAAACTAGGACAATTCCAGTCGGCTATGCAACTTCGTCGCAGCTCGAATCTGAACTGTTTCAATACCGCAGCAATTGGTTATCCTGTAGGATTGATCATTGAAAACGACAAAGGGAGCAAAACACAAGACAGCGCGGCAGTAGGTAAGATCACATTGAAGAATATCTACTTCGCAGGAATGAGTGTATTAGGATCAGATAAAAACAAATCGTTTGTCGATCAATATTCGTCCAACGCGTCTGATCTCGATGCTTCCAGAGAATCATTCTCCTCTGAGTTCTTTCGCACTGCCGGATATGGAAACGAATCATTCCCTTTGATTTCGGATCTTAAACTTGCTAACCCAAACAGCTTGGCGGCGAATGCGAACTACGGTCCACAATCGGGAAGTCCGTTGACTGGTAAAGCCAATCTGTTTACCGATCCCAAAGTAAATACTACATTCTTTGAAAAGGTAACCTTTATCGGAGCATTCCAAAGTGACTCGGAAGCTGACAACTGGACTAAAGACTGGTGCAACTTTGATCCGAACAACACCAATTATTAATGACTTCATGACACAATACTTTTCGGTGTAACTGCGGATTGTTTACAATCCAACGGGGCAAAAGGGTCGCTGCGAAGCGGCCCTTTGTTTTATCTGCCACCCAACATGTGGTAACGAATGGACTGAAAACGATAAACTGACATGCAATCGAAAGAGGCAATGTGTGGGAGAAAGATGCATTATGTATTTTAAATTATCTTGTGTACATTTGCTTCGATAAATTAAATATCCCAACTCATAATCCAACAACAATGCCCCTTACAATTAATCGCTTGCTCGTAGGAGCAATCTTCATGGCGTTTCCACTCCTTCCATCGTGCGAGAAAGACGACCAACAAGCCCTCCAGGCTCAAAGCAACTGGAGCAACTACACGTATGATCAGCTTGAAATAAAGGGAGAGTTCGATCCCCCAACCGACAAAGGAACGGAGCTGGTATTGCAAGTCTTCCCCGACCTGAAAGCCACCATCACTCAGCAATCGCGCATTGTACAAAACCTTCTTTACTCCTCAGAGGTAAATGCAATGCCGGCAGTAAAAAACCTCCAATACACCATTAAACCCAGCGGACCTATCTCAGGAAAAGGGGGTGGAGCTCCGACCGTTTATATCAGTGTAAACACAGAATACCTCGAAAAATTCTACAACTCACACAACCAAGATACTGCCCGTTTCAAACGTGAGTTCATCGGGATGCTTACCCACGAACTAACTCACGCGTTCCAGTTGGAGCCCAAAGGTTGCGGCAGATACGATGGTAAATCGGAGTTTTGGGCATTCATTGAAGGAATGGCCGACGCGATGCGCTATTTATCAGGAGACAAAGAGTGGAAGAAACCCAAACCCGGAGGAACATATCTGAGCGGCTATGAAACAACCGGATTCTTCCTCATCTATCTGCAGGATCGTTTTGATCCCCATTTTGTAATGAAGTTTCACGAAACAGCCGCCAAACTACCTATTTGGTCATTTGATGGTGCCATCAAAGAGGTATTGGGAGAACGTTACAGCCTTGACAAACTGTGGGACGACTACCAAAAATACCTTTTAGCAAATAACTAAGACAATAACAGTGAGGGGAGTTGACTTCCCTCACCCGTAAATACCCCTCACAATGAAAACGGTTGATGCTAGAGGGCTGCTTTGTCCCACCCCACTTATTCTGACAAAAAAAGCGATCGATTCCGCCCAACAGGGGGATGCGTTGGAGGTTCTTATCGACAACGAAACCTCATTGAGCAACGTTCTTTCGTACTTGAACGAACTACAAATCATCCCAATCAAAGAAAATGCAGATGAGTTGTTTACCCTGCGCTTCACAAAACCCGCCGAATTGAAGCAGGGAGTGGAAGCAACCGATTTTTGTTTGGCTCCTACTGCCTACGTGGTAGTTATCAAAAGCGAAACCATGGGAGAAGGATCCAACGAACTGGGGACTCTGTTGATGAGAGCGTTTGTCAACTCTCTTAAGGAGGTAGAGCGACTTCCCTCGGCGATTATCCTTTACAACGGGGGGGTGAAATTGGGAGTAAAAGGAACAGATACCGCCCAATCGCTTGCCGAACTTGAAAAACATGGCGTGGGGATCGTAGCCTGCGGTACCTGCGTGGACTACTACGGACTGAAGAATGAGATGGCAGTCGGAGCTATCAGCAACATGTACAAAATAACTAAACTGGTGAGTGAAGCCGGTCATGTGGTCTATCCGTAATTTCTAACGAAACTCCAAATCCCATAGAAACAAAAGTCGGATAAGATCCTACCAGATAATTCTCTCTCCACCTTATCAAACAGAACCCAATGATTCAAGAACAACACAACGAAATGGCCATCGATCTCAGCGAAGAGATCGCGCAAGGTCTTTATGTCAATTTCGCCGTCATATCACACTCAACCTCCGAATTTGTGGTTGACTTTATCCGTATCATGCCCAACGTACCCAAACCACGTGTTCAAAGCCGTGTGATCTTGGCTCCGGAGCATGCTAAACGTTTGATGATGGCATTGGAAGACAACATCATGAAATACGAAGCCATCAACGGAGAGATTCGCATTCCCGGTGAACAGGAAGATTTTATTCCTCCAATCATCTCCTCCGGAGGACAAGCCTGATTCGCTACTTATAACAAAACAAGCTCCCAGCAAAGAACTGTCATCGCATAATAAAACAGGTTTTTTCGGATCCAATGAAACAATTGTCTCTACTGATTGCTCCATGGCTAATCGGGTGTGTATCTCCAAGCGACAAGAAACCTCTTAACGTCATCTATATCCTGACTGACGATCTGGGATATGGTGATGTAGGTTGTTATGGTCAATCGATCATCGCTACCCCGAATATCGACAAGATGGCTGCCCAGGGGATGTTGTTTACACAACATTACGCCGGTTCTACTGTAAGTGCGCCCTCTCGCTGCGCACTACTCACAGGCTTGCATACCGGACATACTCAGATTCGAGGCAATAGAGAGATTCAACCGGAAGGACAAAGTTCCATGGCGAAGGGAACCTTTACGCTGGGACATCTCTTTCAACAGTCGGGATATATCACCGGACTTTTTGGAAAATGGGGCTTGGGAGATCCCGGCTCGGAATCTGTACCCAATAAAATGGGATTTGATGAGTTTTACGGTTACAACTGCCAGCGTAAAGCACACACCTACTTTCCCGAATATGTGTGGCACAACAACACCAAAATATTCTATCCTGAAAACGCCGACAACGGAAGAACCATCTATTCAGCCGATTCCATTCACCATCATGCACTCCAATTCATCCGAGACAATCAAACCAAACCTTTCTTTGCACTATTGACCTATACGCTCCCCCATGCCGAGGTGAACGTTCCTCACGATTCACTCTACCTCCAATGGGAAAACCGCTTTGAGGAGACTCCCTGGAGACAAGAGGGAAGCAGCTCCTTTCCCTCTGAAAAGCCGAGAGCCTCCTTTGCTTCCATGATACAGCGACTCGATCAATACGTAGGTGAGATTGTGGAGGAATTGAAAAGAACAGGATTGGATCAACAGACTATGATCGTTTTTACCAGTGACAACGGCCCTCACCGAGAAGGGGGTGCCGATCCTGATTTCTTTACCAGTTACGGTCCTCTACGAGGAACAAAACGGGATATGTATGAAGGAGGAATACGTGTCCCGATGATTGTTTGGGCTCCTTCTATCATTACAGGGGGAAGTGTCTCCGATCATATATCGGCTTTCTGGGATGTAATGCCCACATTCGCCGAATTAATCGGCTATTCACTACCGACAGTTACCGATGGAATCTCTTTTCTTCCCACTCTCACATCCAAAGGCAAACAAGAGCAACATGAATATCTCTATTGGGAATTTCATGAAATGGGAGGGCGCATAGCAATCCGCAAAGGAGACTGGAAAGGGATCAAACTCAATTACGGAATCAATCCTCAGGGCCCGATGGAACTATACGACCTTTCTGTTGATATTCATGAAAATAACAATCTTGCCTCTCAGCATCCCGATATTGTGCGCGAATTGGAGACTGAGATGGCACGAGCACACACCCATTCGGAGCTATTTAACTTTGGCCGACAAGACTCCGGTCAATAGCACACACTCCATCCTCCCATTAATCAAAGATACCCCATCGCTTTACGGATATTGGCTATCACTACCTCCTCTTGCATCACATCGGCAAGAGGAAGATCGCGCGGAGATACCTCGATCAAACGACTGAATCCGGCCTCAATCAAAAGATCGTTGTCGTCTATCCTTCCGGCAACACCCACTACAGGAATACCCAATGTAAGTCCAACCTGCAACACTCCCCAAGGTGCTTTCCCCATGAGTGTTTGCCTATCCATCTTTCCCTCTCCGGTAATGATGCAATCGGCTCCCTTTGCTCTCTCTTCAAACCGAAGAGCCTCCAACACCAGTGAGATACCCGACTGAAGAGTGGCGTTTAACAACCCTGCCATTCCTCCTCCTATGCCTCCCGCGGCACCACTGCCCGGAATGGAAGCAACCTGTTTTCCGTTGTATTGGTATATTTTCTCGGCGTAATTTCGTAATCCGCGATCCAACATTTCCACAGCCTTCTGATCAGCTCCCTTTTGCGGTCCGAATATATAGGCGGCACCATCTCTTCCGTAGAGAGGATTGGTCACATCACAAGCTATTTGAAAGGAGCATTCTTTTAAGCGACTATCCACGTTCCGATCATCAATCCGATCGATTCGTGCCAACATCTCTCCACCTACACCTAACTCATCTCCATTCTTATCCCAAAAGCGAAATCCCAACGCTTGCAACATTCCCATACCTCCATCGTTGGTAGCACTCCCTCCGATTCCTATAATAAAACGGCGACACCCTTTATAGAGTGCATGCAGGATCGTCTCACCCACCCCTCGAGTAGTTGTTTTAAGGGGATTCCGCTCACTGGGATCGATCAAGATCAATCCAGAAGAAGAGGCCATTTCGATCAATGCGGTACTTTTTTCAATGATGAAGTAATGACTCGGAATAGGGCGCATCAGCGGATTCATCACCTCCAGTTCAATCCGTTCGCCACTCAGGGCGGTAGAGATAGAATCCATCATTCCTTCACCACCATCGGCAATCGGACATACAAGGGTTTCAACCCCTTGGCATCTTTGCTTCAGTTCGTCTGATATCACCTTTCCTACTGTCGCGGAAGAGATCGACCCTTTAAATGAATCGACGGCTATAACCACTTTTTTCATAAGACGTACTATTTGGAAGTATCAATACTAATTGAGAGAAATAAACGACATGATCAGTAATCCTGCCAGAGCTCCCAGACCCATTAAAAGGGTCATCATAGTCTGCGTACGATAACCATCCTCGGGTCTGATTTCACCAAATCCGGTTACCACCCAGAAGTAGCTGTCGTTGGCATGCGAAACGGTCATTGATCCCGCACCGATCGATAATACGGTAAGAGCGGCCAAATAAGGAGTATTCAATCCCATGGAAAATAGGAGGGAATCAGCTTGTGAGTAAGCCCCCAACAGAGAGGCGGTAGTGGTCATTGCCACCGTGGAAGATCCCTGTGCCGACTTCAACATGGCGGACAACAGAAACGGAAATACAATTCCGAGACTCATCAGTACCGATGCTTCGGATTCAAGGTAGGTAACAAAATTACTTGCAGCGATCACCTTGCCAAGGGATGCTCCGGCAGCGGTAATAAAAAGAATCGGACCTACGGTATGGAGAGTTTGATTGGTAATTTCATAAAGAGACTTTGATTGCGCAACCCCTCTTTTAAGCAACAAGGCAGAGAGCAAACCAAACGCGAGAGAAATGACCGGTTTACCCACAAAAAGGAGTATATTAACAACCATGCCCTCACTTCCAATGGATTTCACTACCGATGCAACTGACATCAACACAATCGGAAGAAGAATAGGAAGCAAAGAGAGAAAACCATTGGGCAATCGGCCATAAGAAGAGAGAAGAGTCTCGTAATCGGCACGCAATTCGGACTCTGACAATGTATCGGCGGGGAGCACCCGTTTACCAATGTATTGGGCATAGAAATAGGCGGGGATCAGGGCAAATAGTGTTGCTACCCCTCCGAGCAGAATGATCCAAATCATGTTCGAACCCATTCCGAGCATCTCAGTAGCAGCAGTAGGACCGGGAGTGGGGGGAATGAATACGTGAGACGCGAAAAGACCTCCAGCCAAGGCAAGGGTCATTCCTACAGCCGAACTCTTCGTCTTTGCAGCCAGGGCCTTTCGTATCGGATTGATGAGAATGAAACCGCTATCGCAGAAAACCGGAATAGAGACCACTGCTCCGATCAACAACATACTCAAATGGGGGCGTGATTCGCCTAAACGCTTCACCAACATATCGGCAAGTTTCAACGCGGCACCCGTCGATTCGAGGATAGCCCCAATCATGGCTCCCAAGATAATCACCAGTCCGATAGAGGCCAATGTAGAGGAGAATCCATTCTCTATCACTTTCACCACCTCCTCAAAAGGGATTCCTACGGCAAAGGCAAGAAACAAGGCGGTAATCATCATTGCCAAAAAAGGATGCACACGATAACGCGATATGGCTATCACCATCGCTACGATCGAAACGGCCAGTATGGTGAGAATAAACATGTAGATCAAGAGTTAAGGTAACAACCGGACTGCGGAGAGATGCTCCCCGCAGTCCGCTGAAATTATTGGAGTGAGTAGGCTATTAAGGCCTCGCCATGGTGTACGTACAACACCTTATTGTGAATCACCGGATGCGCCCAATGCTCTTTGGTGCCATCGGTAACCATCATTTGGCTGATAATCTCAAACCGTCCGGGATTAGGACGAACAAGGGCCAATTCTCCTTTGTCCGAGTAGCAATAAAGCAGCCCTTCGGCACTGATTATATTTCCGTTGGCAAGAGTTCGATCACGATACATCTCTTTACCTGTAGTCCATTCATAGCAAAACCATCCACGATTCTGATGTCCTGAAGTATAGATTAAGTTACCGATTTTCACCACACCGCCCATCTGATTGTCCATCATGTTTGTTTCCCATACCTTCTCCACACTATTTCCGTCAGCAGCCAATTTCAACATGGTACATCCCTTGCCGTAACCGGTGGTAACAAACATCATTCCATCCTCGTAGAGAGGAGTGTTGGGATGAATGTTGTAGCGATTCTTTATCTCGTATGAGAAGCGAAGTTTTCCGGTTGCCAAATCAACTCCTACCAGATGGAATTCGGTTTGTGTCACAACCAACGGAGCACCGTGTCCCTTGATAAGCAGTGGAGAGTCATAAGCCGATTTTTCTCCTTTGGCTTCAGATTTCCATATCACCGCACCTGTTTTCTTATCCAATGCCACAATGCTCGCCTTTTCACCTCCGGGAGTGGATATCAACATATCGCCCTCTATGAGTGATGATTCATTGATTCCCCAATCAATCTGACGAGCTCCAAACTCCGCCATTAAATCTTTTTTCCAAAGAACCTTTAGCGACTGTTGATCAAAGCAAAGCAATTTGCCGGTTCCGGTAGTGATATAGATTCTTCCGTCGTTAATGGTGGGAATAGCGCGTGCGCCGGGATGTCCGCCTGTCCATTCCTCGCCATACTCCACCTTGTTGAGCAGTTTGCCGTTCATATCCAGACAGAACAATATTCCTTTCTCGTCCACCAATCCATTTATGTATATCTTCCCGTTTGAAATAGCCGGAGAAGCATGTCCGATGCCAAGTCCTTCAAACACCCAAAGCTTTTTCAGTCCCTCGGTCGGCCATTTAGTCAACAATCCCTTCTCAGGATAGATTCCATCTCGTTCAGGGCCACGCCATTGCCAATTGTTTTGTGCTTGAACCATGAAGCCAATCAGTAGAAAAGTAACCAAAAACAGTTTTTTCATTGTGTTTTTCTCATTAAGTAGTTAATAAATATCTCGTTACAAAGATACAATTATTGGTGAATAATCCATATCCCCACTAAAGAAACGGATAAACAACAAAAGAGAATATGACCGCTCAATTAGGGAATACGCTCCTTATGCATTAGAGGGGCAGATTGTACGCATTCGATTTACGGTGTACAGGGCAATGGATTCCGCTGTACACCATAACCGACTACGGTGTACACCGCAGAAAGTATAGGAGCATTGTTTTTGAGTTATCACAATACTCCTTATATATAAAACATCTTGTAGCTTGAACGAATCAGACCTATTCGAATGAATGAATAAACATCAACTACACACAGCCCGACGGGTCGAACTAACGGGATTCGTTGATCGATAGGTCTTTCTTTTGGGCTCTGTACTCGGAGGGAGAAACCCCGATGGATCGGGAAAAAATACGTGAAAAATAGGCCGGCTCTTCATATCCCAACTTCACTGAAATCTCGTTTAATTTAAGGTTGGTCAACTCAATATACTGACATGCTTTCTGAATCTTTAGACGTGTAAAATAGTGCATGGGCGACACTCCTGTCTCTTTCTGAAACAACATCGAGAAATGGGAGGAGGAATATCTGAAGTGAGAAGCCAACTCATTCAACGTAAGATTTGACTCGAGATGCTCCTGCATGTAATGGATCACACGCGACACAAATGGAATCTCTTTCTGGGAAGAAGATTGCAGATGCCTGAACTGTTCAAGAAAGACAAACGAAGCAAGAAACATACTCAACGCGATGGACGAATAGATCATATATTCGGGCGAATAGGCCATGGAGTAAGAACGATACATCTCTTCAAAAAGTCGCAATCGCTCTTGAATACGGGAGTCGTCGGTCGGAGTGATGTTGTGCACCCCTCTGGCTCGTTGATAGTAGGCCTCGGCCTGCATCCCTTGGAAGTGAATAAAATAGATAGTCCAAGGATCTTTGTTGTTAGCTCCAAACGAATAAGGCTGACGAGAAGGAAGAATCAGAAACTGGTTTTTCTCGATTACCTGCTCTTTCCCTCGAGTCTGAATCCACCCCTTCCCATCCACACAATAGATAAGCATAAAATAAGGTGATCCCTTATCTTTACTCACGTAATGAAATTTCACACGGGGGAAATATCCGATCTTACGAATGTATAACGGAGCAATAAGTGGCTCAGAACTATATGACTCAAGCAAATCATCGGGCAATGACAGGAAACGCTCACCCTTAAATCCCTCTTTTAGTTTTGCCATATCAAGTTTAATCAGGAATCAGAAGATTGTATAAGTAAATCGTTGTAAAATTACACATCCTATTTTAATTATACCGACTATCTTTGTAAAAAATTTAAGGACCAGATATGAGAAAGAGCAACTACGACAAATTGCCCGCTACAAAAGTAGCCGGAGAAATATATAAAGGATGGGATGCCGTTCTTACCGCGTTGAAACAAAAAACAGCGGATTCATCGATAAATCATCTTTTGGTGGTAGAGTGCTACCAAGGGGTAAATCATCCAGAGATCATTCAACAACTAAAGGCGATCAATCCGTCCTCATTCGTTGAAGTACATTCTCTATACAAACCGGAGTCGGAAATTGAGGAAATGACACATGCGTACCTCACCGACGATCGAATCTTCGGCCGTAGAGGACATTTCAGCTATGCAGATTTTTTCGATGCGGAAAAGGTTGCCAACTTCCGTCAGCAGATGGAAAAACGCACCGGATTGACGATTGTATATGGTCACGGAGCAGCTTATGTAGTAGATAATCCCGACACACTGGTATATATCGACATGGCCCGCTGGGAAATACAAATGCGTTCACGCCGTAAAGAGGTGAATGGACTGGGAGTTAGCAATCATAATGATGCCCCCTCATACCACTACAAAAGAGGATACTTCATCGACTGGAATGTGTGTGACGACCTTAAGAAAAAGATCCTTCCACGTGTTGACTATTGGATTGACACTCATGTGGCCAACGACCCCAAGATGATCGAGGGCAAAACAATGCGTGCCGGACTTGAGAAAACAGCTCGTAAGCCGTTCCGTGTAGTCCCTTTCTTCGACCCTGCACCGTGGGGAGGACAATGGATGAAAGAGGTGTGCGGACTCGACCCGAAAGAGGATAATTACGGTTGGTGCTTTGATTGCGTACCGGAAGAAAACAGTCTTCTATTGGACGTTAATGGAACTCTTTTTGAAATGCCTTCGAACAACGTGGTATTCTATCAGACAAAAGAACTTTTAGGAGGTCCCGTAGAGGCTCGCTTCGGCAAAGATTTCCCCATTCGTTTCGACTTCCTCGACACCATGGGAGGAGGAAACCTAAGTCTTCAAGTACACCCCACGACACAATACATACGCGACACATTCGGTATTTACTACACACAGGATGAAAGCTACTATATGCTCGACGCTGGTGAAGGAGCGACAGTTTACTTAGGACTGAAAACAGGAGTAAATCCAACAGAGATGATCGACGCCCTCAACCTTTCACAGGAGACAGGAGAACACTTCGACGCACCCAAATATGTCAATCAGTGGCCTGCGAAGAAGCACGACCATTTCTTAATTCCTGCCGGAACCATACACTGCTCGGGCTCCGAAGCGATGGTATTGGAGATTAGTGCCACACCCAGCATATTCACCTTCAAACTGTGGGACTGGGGACGATTGGGACTCGACGGACTTCCACGTCCGATCAACATTGGTCACGGTTCAAAAGTGATTCAATGGGAGAGACAAACCGACTTTACCCGCGACAACTTGGTCAATCAGATCACTCCGATTGCCGAAGGCGAAGGATGGTCGGAAGAACGTACTGGATTGCACGAAAACGAATTCATTGAAACACGTCGCCACTGGTTCACCGATACGGTAACCCACGATACCGACGGAGGGGTCAATGTACTCAATCTGGTAGAAGGAGACGAAGCGGTTGTTGAAAGTCCCTCTGGAGCCTTCGAACCGTTTGTAGTGCACTACGCCGAAACATTTATTATCCCGGCTACTGTTGGCCAATACACGATACGTCCCTATGGCGAAAGCGTAGGCAAGAAATGCGGTACGGTTAAAGCGTACGTACGTTTTAGACAATGACCCACCAAGCAAAACCAATGAATAGAAACAGTTTAATGATGAAGTAATCTGCCAAAGACCCGCTGTCGCTGCCTGTATTCAGGTAGCACAGCGGGCTTTTTATGAAAATGAATGACCTGAATAATAACACTGGAATAACTCAAAGAGAAAGACAAGCCTGATTTAGACGAACCAATTGATAGCACAATATAAGAAAAAGACCTTTCACACACAGACGAAGAAGGTCTTCCAATCGCCCGCAACCAACCATGAAACACACACACGAACACAACCTCCCGACAACTCCTCAAGATTGTCGGTTGGTTGTGGCGGGCTTAAATTTAATTACTATTTTTACACCTTCCCATGAAACTAACAATAAAAAGACATCGATCAAAACAGTGTCATTTTATGCGAGTTTCATACTCCCTTAACAAAAGAAATAAAAATCGTATGAAAAAATTACTTATCATTCTTTCTGTGCTTACCATCTCTTTGTGCAGTGTGGCACAATCCGTAGAAACGTATCGAAACCCTGTGATAGGGGGAGATCATCCCGATCCATCCGTTATCAGAGTGAACGACACCTATTACGCGGTGGCCACATCCAACGGATTCGGCCCACTCTATCCTGTGTACGAATCAAAAGATCTGGTAAACTGGACACGCATTTCCTCCGTTTTCATCGACCTTCCTTCGTGGACTGTCAACTCTTTCTGGGCTCCGGAACTCTACGATGAGAACGGCACATTCTTTGTTTACTACACCGCCAGACGTAAAAGCGACAATATCTCATGTATCGGCGTTGCCACCACAAAAGACATTCATACACCGTTTACCGATCACGGGATAATTATCGAATGGGGTAAAGAGGCCATCGATGCCTATATATTTAAAGATGATGACGGTAAAAGATACATCTCATGGAAAGCCTATGGATTGACAAGAGGCAGACCAATCGAATTGTTGTGCAGTGAATTGAGCGAAGATGGGCTTAAATTGGTGGGTGAACACTTCAGCCTTACCCAACATGACAAGGGATGGAAAGGGGCCGGAGACGAAGGTCAATGTATGGTGAAACGCAACGGTTATTACTATCTCTTCTACTCGGTGGGCGGATGCTGCGACAACCGATGCGACTACAGAGTGGAGATAGCCCGTTCGAAATCAATCAAAGGTCCATACGAACAATATAACCAAAACCCGATACTCGAGGGGGGTGGACTATGGAAGTGCAGCGGACATGGAACAGTGGTTCAAAGTCCGGAAGACAGATGGTTCTATCTCTATCACGCCTATCATACATACGATTTTGAATACATCGGCAGACAGGTAATGCTGGACGAGTTGTGCTGGAACGACGAAACAGGATGGCCTTACTTCAAACAAGGAAGAAATCCGAGCGCGCAAGCCCCTGTTCCTTTCAAAGGTACAGTACAAAAATCGCAGGAACAAACGGGTAATCTTCTTGATCCCGAAGAAGCACAATATCTGCAGTGGAATGTCCATATCCCTAAACCTCGATATACTACCGACAGTAAAGGAATGACCCTTCTATGTGAAGATACATACGACCACGCCTTCTTAGGCACTAGTCCGCTGCAAGGCAACTATTCCATCGAAACTGCCCTATCTGTAACATCGACCACACCCAAGGGTCTTTGCATTTACGGAGATGCCAAGAACAGACTTGAAATAGTGGTAACTGGAGACAAAATAGAGGTAGTGGAGTGTAAAAAGGGAAATGAAAACGTATTATACTCTTTCACTTCTGGAGCACATCAGACACTCTACTTGAGAGCAACAGCCATTTCAGGACGTTGGTTCCGATTCGAATGGAGCACTGACAGAAAAACATGGACTCGATGTGAGGACTCTTCAAAAAAGAGCGAATTCAACGGACTTTTCCTCCCACAATGGGGAACCACCATGCGTTCGGGAATTATTGTTAAACAAGGAGGTGATAACCGAGGAACCTTCGATTATTTCAGTATTTTTTAAAACAAACAGATCGTACCCCGCAAAATAGAAAACCAGAGAAACAACTTCCCCACTATTAACAATCAAAATAAACTATCATGAAGAAAATCTCGATCATTATGCTTAGTGTGTTGGTCGGCATCGCGACGATGCTCGGACAAAACACGACCGTTAAAGATTTTGATGCGATGATGTTGCCGGCCCTGTACAAAGGAACTCCGCAACCGTATCAAAAAGTGAAAGTAACGATCCTGCACAATGGGACTGATGAAACAGCCACTGTTCAACTAAACGGACAGAGCAAAACACTATCCTTAAAGAAAGGAACAAACACCCTTTTATTTGAGGTACCCGAAGTGAAAGAAACAACCAAATTCACTGCCAAATATAAAGGCAAAGAGGTGTCGTTTGAAGCGAAACCGATACGCCAATGGCAAATGAATTTCGTTCAGCACACCCACACCGACATCGGCTATACTCGCTCACAAACAGAGATTCTTGCCGAACAATTGCGTTTTATCGACTACGCGCTCGACTACTGCGACGCCACCGATAACCTACCGGATAACGCGAAGTTCCGTTGGGTTTGCGAAACCTCATGGGCCGTTAGCGAATACCTGAAGGCTCGTCCGGCAGAACAGATCGCCCGTTTGAAGAAACGAGTAAAAGAAGGTCGTATCGAACTGGCGGGAATGTATCTTAACTTTGACGAACTTCCCGACGAACAAACACTCGCCTCCTCTCTCTATCCCTTGAAAGAGATAAAAAAAGAGGGGATGAAAGTAGAAGTAGCCATGCAGAACGACGTGAACGGTATCGGCTGGTGCTTTAGCGAATTCTTCCCCGAAGTGGGTGTTAAATATGTAAACATGGGAACACATGGCCACCGTGCTTTGATCAGTTTCCCCTATCCCACTGTCTTCTGGTGGGAGTCTCCATCGGGTAAAAAGATCCTGACCTATCGTGCGGAACATTACCACGTAGGTAACTTCTGGGGCATTCATGATGCCAACAACTTCGAGAACTTCGAAACAAAAATGCTCGATTACATCGCCGGAATGGAGAAAACTGACTATCCATTCGATATCCTCGTTGCTCAACACTCAGGATACCATACCGACAACTCTCCCCCATCCACATCGAGCTCAGAACATACGATGAAATGGAACGAAAAGTACATATGGCCCAAAGTACGCGTAGCTGTTGCCAGCGAGTTCTTCAAAGAAGTAGAAAACAAATACGCGACCCAAATACAAACCATTCGTGGTGCATGGCCTGACTGGTGGACAGACGGATTTGGATCAGGGGCTCGTGAAGCCGCTATCTCCCGTATCACTCACTCAAATGTCATCGCAAATCAAGCGGGATTCTCCTTCGCCAAGATGTTAGGTTCTAAACTCCCGAACGGAATCAACACTCAGATTGACGAAATCAACAAGGCTCTATTGTTCTACGATGAACACACATTCGGACATTCGGAGAGTGTGCGCAACCCATACGGGGCAAACACATGGGAACAACGTTCGCTTAAAATGAGCTACGCGTGGGAAGCTTATCGTCGTGCTGGGCTTGTGGGCGAATATGCCATGGGATTGCTTCAAACCTATGTACCCAAAGCGGAGGTACCTTCGATTGCCATCTTCAATCCGATGAACTGGGCCTTCAGCGGTATCGCTAAAGCCTATATCGATCATCAGATCCTTCCTCGCAATAAGAAGTTCGAGATCGTGGATGCCAATGGAAATATCTGTCCTGTTCAAGCGGGGGAACGTCGTTCAGACGGAACCTATTGGTCGATTTACGTAAAAGATGTTCCCGCGTTGGGATATACCCAACTTTACATTCGTGTGAAGGATGAGCCTATCGACGCTGTATCAGGAGCATCCAATCTCAAACGTGACGCCCACGGCAATCATTGGTATGGCATAACCTTTGATCAACGCAAAGGAACCATCAAACAAATCGTGGACAAAGAGACCAAACAAAATTTGTTATCAGACAAGCCCGATTGGGATTTTGGCGAATTCATCTACGAATTGATAGACAGCCGCCGTCCGATGGAACAATACACCTATCCACAATTCTTCCGCCGTCGTCCCGACAAGATGCGTTTTGCAGGTGCCGAGCGCGGACAAATATGGGATAGTTATAAGTTTATTGCCGAGACTCCGGCAGGACGCGAAGATGATAATCTGAAGATCGAATTCAGACTCTATAATGTAGAGAAGAAGATTGAGGTGATTTACGCCCTTCGAAAGAAAGCAGTCACCGATCCCGAAGCTGTATATGTAGCCTTCCCATTTGATGTAAAAGGCGGAAAGCTTTTCCTCGACGTACCCGGAGGTAATATCGAAGCGGGTGTGGATCAGATTCCGGATTCGTCACACGACTGGTATATGGTACAAAACTTTGCCTCTGCCCGAAACGACAAATCACAAGTGATCCTTGTAAGTCCGGAGATACCGATGATGCAGATGGGAGCGATCAATACCGGCCGTTACAAAACAGGACATCTTCCTCAGTCAACCAACATCTACTCATGGCCGATGAACAACTATTGGACAACCAACTTCAATGCCGATCAAATGGGAGAGATGATCTGGACCTATCAAATCACCTCATCCAACAACAACTCATTGGATTATGCTACCAAGTTCGCTTGGTCGAACCGCATTCCTCTGTTGACTCGTGTACTTCCCAAATCAAACAGCGGTGCTCCGGCAAAGAAATTCCAACCGGGAACCATCCTCAGTAACATTCCTGAGAATCTGCTGATCGTTAGCATGCGTCCTGTAGATGGAGAGAATGCCGTAATGCTTCACCTACGTGAGATTGCAGGAAAAGAGACCGGTTTCAACGCCTCATCGGATGTGGTGAAGTTGAAAAAACCGACCGTTTGCAATGTGTTAGGCGAGAGATCCGACAATCAATCGCTCACATTCAAACCGTGGGAGATTAAGTTTATCAAGCTAAGCTGGTAATCCATTCACGAGGATTGCAATGTGAAACTGGAAAGAGATGAATGTCGTTCCGACAAAAGAGCTCTTCTATTTCACCTTGCAATCCTTTTTTATATCCATTCATTCTAATACCGAGAATTCATGAAACGAGCATTACTATTCCTGTTTATCTTCTGCTCCACCATTTTAAGTCAAGCTCAAATAGCTAAGGTGGAGTTAGAAAAAGGCACCCAAGGAGCCAACGTAATCGACATCATTGTGGTGTTCAAAATGCACTTTGACATTGGCTACACTGATTGGGCAGAAGGTATCTTGCAAAAATACACCGGCAAGATGCTTACCGAAACTCTCAAAGAGATCGATGCCACCTATGCCCTGCCTAAAGAGGAGCAGTTTGTTTGGACTGTCCCCTCATGGCCTTTGAAATATATTATTGAGAATTGTCCTACCCCTCTCCGGTCCTCGCTTGATCGGGCATTAAGAGAGGGACGAATCACTCCCCATGCTCTTCCTATCACGTACGAGACAGAAGCCTCCGACCTTGAGACTCTTGTAAGAGGACTCTCCTACTCAGATAATATTCGTAAAGCGGCAGGTCGCGAATTGGCTCGCGATGCCAAACTGACCGACGTTCCCTCCCATTCATTTGCACTTCCCACCATTTTGGCCAACGCGGGAGTGGATTTCTTCCACTTGGGATGCAACGCGGGATCAAAATCACCCGACATCCCCGTTTTGAGTTTCTGGGAAGGTCCCGATGGCAAACGAATTCTATTTCTCAACTGGGCTGAATACTACGGATCGGGAGTACTTCCTCCAAAAGACTGGCCACATAAGACATGGCTTGCCATGATCCACACCCACGAGAACACCGGTGCACCCACCGCCGAGGAGGTCGCCGCGGTTCTAAAAGAAGCCAAGGAGAAGATGCCTCACGCTAAAGTCCGTATCGGGGAATTGAAAGACTTTTATGATGGCCTGATGGCCGAGAAGCCCAATCTGCCTATACTAAAAGGAGATCTTCCCGATTCATGGATACATGGGTTTATGAGCAATCCGCGCCAACAGTCGCTTGCCCGCCAACTCCATCGCCAAACCTATACCACCGAAGCGCTGGGCAACCTGCTCACTCAATGGGGAGCTCCCCAACTCGACACACGGGCTCATATTGCCAAAGCCATCGAGAACCAAATCTTATTTGACGAACACACCTTCGGCATTGCTATGACGCACGGCAATCAACAGTATTGGGCGTTCGGCGATCGTTTTCAGGTTAACAAATCGTTGGGTGAATACGACTACTCAGAGACCTCGTGGTACGAGAAACAAAACCGAATACATGAAGCCGAGCGGACCATTCGCCCAATCACCCGCAATCAGATGCGCGAATTGGCTGCAAAAGTACATTCAGACAAAGGAAGGCTGGTGGTATTCAATCCCGATCCCTGGGAACGGAGCGATCGTGTGAATATGTTTATGGGAGTTTATCTGAAGAATTTCACCGTGTATGCGTTGAAAGATCTCTCCACCGGCAAAATCATCCCTGCTCACAATCGGGACAATCTACTCAGTTTTGATGCCGAGGCCGTTCCTCCGATGGGATACAAGACCTACGAAGTGATTCTTGAACCGCGTCAATTCGCTTCAACCGTTCAACTCGACTCTATCAACAACACCCTTGAAAACCGATTCTTCAAGATCGTGATCAATCCGTCCGACGGATCGCTCAGCTCGGTGTATGACAAAATGAACAAAAAAGAGTTGGCCGACAACAAGGGTGAATATAAATTTTCCCAATTCGTTCACGAACTCTACGGACAGGAAGACCTCGATCGATACACCGAACAGTACATTCG
>JBKEBB010000237.1:0-3202 GCA_047972845.1 Bacteroidales bacterium | reverse complement strand
CTGAGATGATTAATTCTTTGTAAGTCGGAATTTTTTATTCAAACGGAAGGATATGATGACAATTTCGATCAACTCTTGTTGTTCATCTCCTTCAGCGCGTTTATTCGTATTTGCAATTGATGTTCGATGACTCGATCGTAGTCCGATTTATCGTCGTGGGTTTTGCTCAGTACAACGAGCATCTCGAGAAGTAGGAAGAACAAGAAGAGAATGATATAGAATACGAAAGCTTCCACCCGAGTAGTTATCAAAGTGATAATTGCTCGAAGCTCTTCCAGAAATCCGTTGTGAGTAATCAACTCGTCGTACAACTCTTTTTCTGTGGTAAGAGTTCGTTCGTTGAGCTCCTTCAGTTCGGCGCGGTATCTGTATAGAATAGAATCATTGGCGGAGATTTGAGTTATTCTTGGATTGGGAATAGGCTTCCGTACCACATCGTTTGTACTAATAATCTTGTCGGTACCATCCGTTTGTCGAACAACATTCTGTTTTGTTGCCACCTCAACCGTAGTTATGGTTGGCATTTTAGCCACCTCTTCGTGCAGTCGAAGATTAATCTGTTCCAGGGAGTCTATTTGAGTATTGAGATTGGTAATTCGTTTCTCAATACTAAAGAGTCTGCTCGGAAGAGCCTTTTGAACATCTTCCTGCACTGTAGAGATTCGTATTCGTTCGATATCCTCTTTAAATATGTATTGGTCGAGAATGGCCGAGCCGATAATGGCCATCAGAATCGCGAGTAGAATACGTGCATACTTAACATAGTTGTTCGATCCGATGGTAAGAATAATCTGTCGTTCGATCTGAACAACAATGATGATAAATACGATCGAAGAGAGAATGCATCCCCATACGGGAAGTCCGAGGTAGCGATCGGAGAAGCAATATCCGATAAAAGCCCATAGAATCATCATAATTACAAAAGCGGAGGTGTATTTCTTCAATGCTTTGTGACTTGCTTCGCTACACGATTGAAGAATGTTGTAGTTCCATCCTGTGAGAAAACATCCGAAACGTTTCCAGATACTCATAGTATTATAGTGTATTAATTTTATCCATTGATAGTGTAGCTAATCCTCTCATAAACCCTTTCTCGTAAGCAAGAGTCATTCCATTCAGATATGAGTTTTGATCTTGCAAGGATTTCTCAATTTCAAGCAGCTTGTCATAGTGTTGTGTCAACTTTTCTTTGTTGGTGTTGAGCTTGAAGATCATATCTATTAACCCGGCTTTTGATCTGGAATCGATATGAAACTCTATTTCTCGAAGATCGTCTTGGTACTTGATCTTGATCTGATCAATAAGCACTTTCAGACGAAAGGAAATAATGATCTTTGCCTTCTCTTTGTAGGCGATGTCGGGACTGCATAACGCATCGTTGTATCCCATGTTCTCAAAATCCTGATTCAAGTAATCGTAGATTAAGTCGATTCCCTGTGCTGAATGTTGAAGTCGGGGCGGAAGGGTTTTGGCAGGTTGCGGATCACTGTTGACCGGTTGATCAGAATTCTCCAATGCAGCAGTTGATTCTACTGATTGACTTTCGGTAGTGGGTGGTTTCTTTTTCCCAAAGTTGAATAATCCCATGTTGAGTTGATTTGATAAATTGATTAATAGTGCATGTTTTGTATCTCTTTATTTCGCAAACGAGTTCAGCTGTTCCGATCACACAACGGAACAGCTGAACCACAATCTTCACACCTAAAGTAGTAATGGATGCGTTCTTTTATTTTCCCGCACTACCAACTCCTGAACTATTGTCTTGGTTGTTGAGGCGTTTGTTTCTTGATTGATATTTTCGTCCAAAATCGAGGTTATATGTGAACATCATAAAGAAAAGACGTGAAGATTCATTGATGTACATGGCCTGTTTATAGGAGGCATATTTTGACCAGTTTTCGTTTAAGACTCGGTAATTATCCACAAAGGGGTTTATCATGTTGGCTCCAATAGTAAACTTGTCTGTTCTATATTTCACGCCGATTATGTGAAGATTCTCTCCTCCATATAAGTATTCCCCTCTGAAGAAATCAGGTTCATCCATTATCTCGGCAAAGAAGGTAAATTGTTTTAGCGTGTAAGAAGCCGAGGCACTGTAGTACCAATGGGTATATCGATGCGCATAGTTGTGACCATTGCTCATGTAATGGTTGATCCCATTCTTGAATTGTAAATTTAGTTTCCCATTGAGAGGTGATGCTCGAAGAGTCAACTCGCCATTGAGTATCTGGAGATCCTTTTGATTGTTAAACGTACGTACAAAGGTGCGCCTTTCGAGAATCTTCTCGTCCATGATGGCATCCGGACTGTAGGCATAGCTTCCGCTTAATATTCCGGTAAACCAACCTTTCTTAATTTCGTAGTTAAGTGAGGTGTGATAGGTGGCATATGGCTTTAGGTTTGGATTACCACGCTGTATTTGGAGCGAATCAATCCGTTGATCTACATTACTCAGTTCAGTGAGCGAAGGAGAGTTGTTCCAAGCCGATCCTTTAAGTCTTATGCTATGTGAGTCTGAGAAATTGTATTGAAGGGTGAATGTAGGGCGGAATGTGTAGTTCTCATATCCTTCTCCCAGCTCCTGCTTGAACCAGTTGCGCGCAACTCCCACACCACCTGTATAGCTCAGTTTTCCCGCTTTACCTTTCCATTCTCCATATGCGTAACTATCCGATTGCTTCATTTTTGAATTGTATGGAGTATTTCCCGAGAACAGGTTGTCCGACCATGTTTGAGTGTGTCTTACTCCCGTACTTAGAACTCCTCCTTTGAATTGCTTTTCATAAATGGCTTCTCCGATAATAGAATAGTTGTTTCCATTAATCTTTGTACGAATATCTGTGATGGATTGTCCATTTCGCTGTTCTATATAATTACGTCCTGATTCTTCCTTTGTGTACGTTCCAACCACATTAAAGAAGAGGGTTTGGTCGTTCTTCAACTTTTGTTCGAAATAGAGATCCAGAGATGGTCTGCTTCTGAAAAGTGTATTTTTATCCCACATTTCCACTTTGTTTTGTGGAGTCTGAACATTGTATAGCATGCTGTGATACTCTCCCTTGGGATGATGGTTGGATTGGTATCTGAACGATGCGTTGAATGTGCTGTTTTTTGATGGTTGATAGTTGTATGTTCCTTGAACATAGTTGTCAATAAACAAGATTCTTCCGGGAAGTCCGTCTTCAGTGCGTTGCAGTGTCGT
>JBKEBB010000200.1:0-2409 GCA_047972845.1 Bacteroidales bacterium | reverse complement strand
CACGCTTAATCCTTTATGTCCCGCACGTTCAGCGGCAACATATCCTCCGGGGCCTCCCCCTATAATTGCTAAATCAATCATATCTTATTTATTAATCGTTGATTCATATTCTTTTGATCGTCGATAGGTTTCATATTGACCTATTTCCGGGACGTATCGAATCGGCTTATCGTTTAGAGTTCAAACTCCAAATTCTCTATTTCGATCGCAATCTGTTTCACAAAGCGAGTGGCTTCACCTCCATCCAACGCACGGTGATCGTAGGTTAAACTCAATCCGATATGAGGAACAAAACCATACACTCCATCTCCCAAATCTTTCGGACGGGGAACAATCGTGTTAACACCCAATATGGCCACCTGTGGAAGGTTGATTACAGGAGTAAATATTTCCACCCCGTAGTTGCCCAGATTAGACACCGTAAACGAGGCCGCTTCACTCGACAACAAGTCGGGATTGATTGATCCGGTTTTGCAGGCATTGGCCACCTCTTTCAGTTGATTAGCTAATCCGACAATGGAGAGGTCGTCCACATTTTTCACCACAGGCACCATCAATCCACGATCGGTATCTACGGCAAGACCTAAGTGCACCTTGTTGAAGAGGCGCACACTGTCACCCAAGAAATGAGCATTCACCTGAGGGAATTGTTTGAGAGCTTTGATTACAGCGAAACAAACCATGTCGTTCAAGGTGATATTGGTAGGGAATCCTTTATCGCACGCTTTCTTCACCATCTTACGCAACTCCATCATTCTACGTGCATCGGCACTCAAGTGGTGGGTCAATTGTGCTGAGTTCTGCAACGATGCATGCATTGCTTTAGCAATCAGCTTACGCATATTGGTGAGAGGTTTGACAACACTGTCCGATGAATAAGTAGGATTCTTAGGCGCAGTCATATCGGCTCCTTTAACCTGACCGGCCAGTCCAGATCCTTGAGCAGGAGCAACAGCTCCACTCTCTTTCGCGATCGCTTTGGCAAGAGGAGTTGTTTTGGGTTGTGCGGCAAGAGCGGACTGAACATCTCGTTCGATCACTCGTCCATGAGGCCCACTTCCTACTAATGTAGAAGCATTCATTGCCTCTTTATCAGCCAATTTTTGAGCTCTTGGCGACACAGGCGACTGGTGAGGCGATGTAACAACCACAGATTGGTTCGTAGATGCACTTATCGTTGTCGATTCCTTTTTCACCTCTGGCGTTGCCTCTACAGCGGCAGGAGTCTCTGACACGGCTGCAGCACCACCGGGTGCAAATTCAGCGACAGATTCTCCCGGTTCACCGATAACCATCACATTGGTCAATACAGGAATCTCATCCCCTTCATTATAATATACTTCAAGCACGGTTCCGGCTACTTTTGCCTCTTCTTCAAACGATGCTTTATCGGTTTCGTAGGCAAACAAAAGATCTCCTACTGCCACACTATCGCCTTTTTTCTTTTTCAGTTCGGTCAGAATACAACTTTCAACCGATTGCCCTTGTTTGGGCATTATCACTACAGTTGCCATTTTTTATCTCCTTAAATAGAATTATATGTTTGTTTTTCAGGTTAGTTTCAATTGCGCCAAATATTGATAATGGTCATCTTCATGCAGAATGGTTGTTTTAAATCCATGCACGGCCGCCATATCGGTCAAGGTAGCTTGGTCGATAAACAACCATTTGAACCACTCTCCCTGTCTATTGGCAAAATCAATGCGATATTCAATCTCCCCGTAATACGAACTATTCAGGTCGATCATCACCTCTCCCTCTTCGTCTTGAAAAAGGTAAATCAAGTCCGACGAATCAAGTATTACCTGACCGTCTTTATTCAGCAGGCTCTTACACTGTTCGAAAAACAAGGGTAACTTTTCCAATGTTTGAGCAATACCGATACCATTCATCAGCATTAGAAGGGTGTCGTATTTCTTCTCCTGTCCTAAGTGAAAGAAATCTATTTGTTCCACCTTTTTCACTCCTCTGCGCTTCATTGTCTCAATCGCTCCTTCCGACAAATCAATCGCACACACCTCTTGGCCCTGTTCTTGAAGGTATAGCGCGTGACCTCCGGCTCCCGCACCCACATCATGAATTTCTCCTCGACATTGCGCCAATGCCACTTTTTCCAATTCGGGCATCTCGTCGTAGGAACGAAAAAAAACAGCTATTGGCCATCGCTCCGTAGCAACCGTACGACTATATACAGAATACTTGGCTTTCCTATTCCCGTTAAGGTAAGAAAGCAGTCCTTTTCCGTACGCGTCAACATCAATTATCTTGGCCATATTGTTTTTATCAATAGTGTTGAAAACCCACTAATTATATACGCTGCAAAGTTACTGACTTGTACACTATATTTAGTATGCTATTTTACCAAAAAATAATATTATCTTTGTATGCAGATAAACAATTTGGAAATAA
>JBKEBB010000048.1:0-2733 GCA_047972845.1 Bacteroidales bacterium | reverse complement strand
TCCTTTAGCACTGACTAAAATGCCTCCTTCGACAAAAGCATACTCCCGTTTGGTGTCAGAATTCCGAAAAATAAAGATTCCCACCTTTACAATTCCATGGATGAGGAAAGTTTTCTTTCGGGGTAAAGGTCATTTTATCGCGTTTGATTCATACGCGAACAGAGTGGCGAATGAAATCTTCAGGTATGGAATCATACAACACTTTTATCCATATTACGAGGAAGACGGCTTATCCGAGAAATGGGATGTGGCTTTTCAGCATCATTTAGGGAATGTGGCAGATTGCGAGAATATGAATTCTTTTTACAAACATATATGCAAAGTCTCCAACTTGATAAATGATTCTCACTTAAAGGTGTTTTATCAATATTCGGCGTATGTAAGTTATAAAAACCGAATCGGGATGTATGCTTCGACGGTTTTCCCTGAGATAGAAACAGAAATATGTGATGATAACCTGTATGTGAAAAGTGTGGGAGCTTCGCTTGATTCGTGCATAAAAAAGGGAGATATAATCATCAAAATAAACAACTTGCCGACGAGTGCGATAATAGACGAAAAATTATCACATACTTCCTACTCTTCCAAAGAATCGGGTTTATACAAACTGACTGCGGATAATTCAATTTTTAAATGCCCCGTCGGATTTGGAATGAGTAAGCAACAAGTGTTGGATTCGGTCATCTGCTTGACGCTGCATCGACCTGGAATAGATACTTTCAGAGTAGCGGTACACCCAAGCTCATCGGATGCGGCATCTTTCTTCACGTCAGACAGTACCCTCTTTGAGATGTACGATGATTCGATCTGTTATGTGAATCTATGCGGGAAAAAGAGAGATTACAAAGATTTGGTAGAAATACTGCCACAGTTGCAAAAGAGCAAGGGTATCATCTTTGATTTAAGGGGCTATCCCGGATCAATGGAGGTTGGAGTGTTAGCCCATCTGGCAGATACAACGGTTGCTCTTGGCAATTTAACCAAGCCGGTGATGTATTATCCTGATGGAAAGTACAAACAATTTGTAAGTGACACAACAGGTTGGTGGGCAATTGCACCCGCGTTGTCCTCGGAGAGCGAATCGCTCGCCAAGAAATATCAATATGAAATACCCGAAAAGGTTCATTTGGAGCAGCCTGTGGTGTTTTTGTCAGATTCCAAAGCTATGAGCTTTACAGAAACGGTTCTCGACATGATAAAAACGTACCATATAGGGACAATCCTAGGAGAATCTTCTGCAGGATGTAACGGAGATATACTATATTGCGCGGTTCCGTTCGGCGATTTTTTCATGACGGGCTATAAGGTAGCGAATAGAGACGGTTCAAAACACCACGGAATAGGAGTGTTGCCGGATGTATATGTAAAAAATGAATGTGGTTTCGATATACAAAAGGAAAAAGCAAAAGCGTATTTATATGAAAAACTGGGAAGCAATCATCAATGATAGAGTATCAAAAGAGATATATAATGTGTACTTGTGATATTCTACCCATACTATCCGCGTCTAAGGCGCCACTCGATCTTGTAGAATAGCAATTCCATCGAAACAATAGATGTGGATATGATTATCAAACATTATCCACATCTATAACTATTGAAAAAAGTCACCTATTAGAACTATTTAAACCGAATCTATTTCATGAGATATATCTTATTGTTATTGTCCGTTGGTGCCTTCGCTTGTGTACAGACAAAGGAGGCGGAGAATTGGTTTGATAAAGAATATCAAATCACCCATACGGTAGTTGAACTATCGGATATAATAGCCTCAGAAGGACAAATGATCTTGCTTGACGATGTGAATTGCATTGTAAAGGCGGAATATTATGAAGGGACTCTTCTATCGAAGATAGATTATACGAAAAGAACAATCAGTCCGCTGGTGAAAAAGGGGAGTGGACCCAACGAATATAATAAACTATGGCTGATGAATCAGACGGAGGATGGTCACTTCTGGGTATTCGACATCCCTCAAAAGCGGTTTCTGAAAATGACTGATAATGGGATTGCCGTAGATACGATTGTGTCTGATTTGTATGCATTCGCGGCAAACAACATAGGAGATAACACGGTTGTGTCTGGAATCATTAAACGGCGCGATAGCAACTATCAGCAAACACGTTTTGCATTGATAAACCACCATGGAGAGGCTGTCAGTTATGGAGGAAACTATCCCGATGACGGTGTTACGGAAGACATGAATACAAAGGCGTTTGCATATCAGGGACGATTTGTCGTGAATCAGAGTTTAAACCGCTTTGCATTCTTTTGTTTCTCCGGTGAGATGTTCGACCTTTGTTCTGTTCAGAATGGACAAATCATTCCAATAAAGGAGGTTCGAATAGACCTGCCTCGGTACAAGTCGGCAGAAGACAATAATGGAGTTATTCACGAAATGGAAAATCGAATGGGATATATAGATGTGTATGCAACGAATCGTTTTATGTATGCACTGTTCTCCGGAAGAATAATAGATGAAAAGAGTAGAAGCGGATTGGAAAAAACACGGAGCACTGAGTATATCTACGTGTATGACTGGGATGGCAATGCGGTTTGTAAACTCGTTGCTGATAGAAAACTATTATCTATTTGTGCCCCAAAAGACAACTCTCGATTATTTGGGATTAGCAGCGATGGAAACGATATTGAATTATGCTCATTCGATCTCTCCCAAATTGAGGTACTGAAATAAATGACCGACCTCATATACTATTCAATCTTTAAATAATA
>JBKEBB010000022.1:0-3650 GCA_047972845.1 Bacteroidales bacterium | reverse complement strand
CTTATGATAGATGGTAGTAAGTCTATGTAGAACATCTCGTTTTGCTTCTTCAAAGTTTAGGTGATGCATCTGGGAATAGATGCCTGAGAGTTTTATGGATATGTTATTGATATCGGGTTGTTGAAGAGCATCCAAATAATGCTCATAACGAATATCGGCTTCATGATTACTCAATACATCTTCGCCCAAAAGATTGACATTCTGTCCCACCTGTTTTTTGTATCTATTATCAAGGTGCTTTGTCAATGAAGGACGCTTTTCGTCAATTATTACCGCACGGGTATCTTCACGTAGTTTAAATTTAAAAATGGGGATAGCTACCAGAGGAACCCAATAGCCGAACAGTCGGAAAACACGCATTAGAAAACGGTCGAACGCACTAAAAAAACCAGGGATTCCGTAAGTGTCAATCAGATATTTTACCCTTTTTGATAATCTGGTTTGGCTTCTTATCTGAGAAGATTCGTCCAGTAGTTTTGATAAAAAGACTTTGTCTTCGGGGTTTTGGATCAATGTGGCATACTTATGCTGTTCCCTGCGTTCGGCAGGGGTGATCGCAGCATCACATTTTGCCTGTAACTCCTCAACCCATTTGATAATTTCAATAGTGCTATCCTTTTTCATAGTTTTGGGAATGATTTAATTCAAGTAATCGGACACAAAACTACTCGAATTTCTAACAGATGCAAAGGCCCAAACAAAAAGATTTTTCAACAATTACGATTTTCCCATTCGATCTTACTATGAGTGTTTGATACGTACCTGAACAATTACTAAAAACACCACTAAGATTAGATCATAACTGGGGAGAGAAATGAATTGTCATCGTTGAATTGTCCGATTATTAAAATATTATTTCCGGACTTTAGAATAGCTGGGAATGAACCGAAAAGAAATATAAAAGAAGAATAGCAAGAGCAGATAAGATAGAAAGACTTCTGCTTTTCCTATTTCTATCGAAATGATATGATTAATAAAGAGGCTCCGAGAAATCTCCATCATCCCAAAAAAGTATGTAAACCACATATCCAAAAGAAAAAGGGGAAAAGCAATTTCTATTCCTAAGGCTCCCAAAAGCATAAGCATTATAACAAAAAGAATAAAGAAAGGGACTAAGGGAACAATCAGAAGATTGGGCAATAGAAACCAAGGCTGGAAATAAGAAAAATAGTAGAGAGTGAGAGGCAATACCCCAATTTGAGCAGCAACACATACCGTGATATAAAGTGATATATTACGAATCACTCTATTCTCAATGCGAACAAAACGGTTGAACAGGTCAACCGCAAGCATGATGAACAATACGGCTGTAAAACTGAGTTGAAAGCCGACATCGAACAGATTAAGCGGGTTGAAAAGCAGAAGCAGAAAAGCGGTTACGGCAAGCACGTGTATTCCCAGATATGGGCGTCCTGAAAGAGTAAATGCTCCCAAAAAACTACACATGACAGTGGCTCGTAAGACCGATGGAGAAAACCCAACCAACCAACAAAATATCCAGATTAAAAGTACTGGCCCGAGAACCTTTAATTGAGAGAACCTCCCCACTCGAAAAAACATCCCGAATAACAACACCAAAAGTCCGTACAAAATACCAACATGAAGACCACTGACTGCCAATAAATGAGCAATTCCCAAATGGCGAAAGGTAGAAAGCAGCTCGTTATCCATCGTCTTTGTATCACCAAGCGTAATGCCGTAAATGACCGATTGGACAGAGTCAGAAAGAGTAGTGGAGGAAATAAATGATTTGAATTGACTTCTCCAATGCGTCGATGAGGACAATCTGTTCCATTTATTTTCATTGCGAAGTGGTTGAATAGTATTACCCACCATATATCCGGAATGGGTTATCCCCTTATTCAAACAATAGAACTTGTAATCAAATCGATGGTTGGTGGAACTGTTATTTATTGTGTATAGGGCAAGTGTGCCTGAATAGAGAGAGTCGGTGTATAGTGAATCAACCAACGACGATTTTCTTCCTGGATATAAGTATGCCTTGGTGCGATAATCGAGCAGTTCAATTAAGAGCCGCTGCTTATTGCTGGCTGTGATAGATTTCTCAATAAGAGAGAATCTATAATGAACGGGACCTTCGGATAGCTTTACACTCAAACAATTCATCTGTAGCTGAAATGAGAGCGCTCCAACACTCACAAAGAAAATAGAAACGGCGATCCCAAAGAGCCAACGATAATGGTACCGCTTCTCGAAAGATCGAATAAAACGTTCAAAAAGAAAAAATGACAGAGCCGCAACAAAGCAGCTCTGCCATAGAGATGATATTTTAAAAAAGTATTGGAGTTATATCCCGCATACCAAAGGTATCAGAAGGCGAATAAAGAAAACCGTTGGTGAGGGAATTGAACTCATCAAATACGTTGTTTGATAGCCTTGGTTGCCTCTTCGAAACCTGGTTTCTCAAGCAATGCGAACATGTTTTTCTTGTAATCTTCCACTCCGGGTTGATCGAATGGGTTAACGCCCAAAACATATCCACTGATACCACATGCAACCTCGAAGAAATAGAGCAACTGGCCAATATAGTATTCATTCAACATAGGAAGCTCAATCTTCAGATTAGGCACACCTCCGTCAACGTGAGCAATCTGAGTTCCAAGTTCAGCCATCTTATTTACCTCATCCACACGCTTTCCTGCAAGGAAATTCAATCCGTCGAGATTTGATTCGTCAGAAGGAATAAGCACTTTATGATTAGGTGTTTTTACACTGATCACAGTTTCAAAAATGGTACGTTCACCATCTTGAATCCACTGTCCCATTGAATGCAAGTCGGTAGTAAAATCAACCGCCGCAGGGAAAATTCCTAATCCATCTTTTCCTTCGCTCTCACCGTACAGTTGTTTCCACCACTCGGCAACGAAATGAAGTTTGGGGTTGTAGTTAACCAAAATCTCTATTTTCTTGCCCATGTTGTACAGTTCATTACGTGTAGCAGCATAAATAGCGGCAATATTCTCTTCAAAAGGAACCTTTTTTCCACACAGTTCTTCCATCTGAACAGCACCTGCCACCAATTGTTTGATGTCGCATCCGGCAATCGCGATAGGAAGAAGACCAACAGGAGTCAATACAGAAAAACGACCGCCAACATTATCGGGGATCACATATGTTTTGTATCCTTCAATATCAGCCAACTTACGCAACGCTCCGCGAGCAGCATCAGTAACAGCCACAATACGATCTTTTGCACCCTCTTTACCAACCTGCTGCTCCAACATGGTTTTCAACATACGGAATGCCAATGCGGGCTCTGTGGTAGTTCCTGATTTAGAGATATTTATAATACCAAATTTCTTACCTTTGAGGTATTCCATCAGTTCATACAGATAATCCTCACCGATGTTTTGACCAGCATAAACGATTGTCGGATATTTCTTTTCGGATTGCAACCATTCAAAAGAGTTCGCCTGAGAGTCGATTACTGCTTTTGTAACAAGATAACTACCTCCAATAACAACCACCACCACTACATCACAAAGCTCTTTAAATTTATTAGCAGTCGCATCCACAACGGCAAGAAAAACAGCGGTGATTGAATATTGCAAATAGAGCCAGCCTATAAAGTCGCTAACCATACCATAACCCTTGTGTAAATAGGTGATCGCTTTTTTAACTTTATCTTC
>JBKEBB010000007.1:0-3819 GCA_047972845.1 Bacteroidales bacterium | reverse complement strand
AAATCCCCAACGGATTCTCCTTCTTCTTGATATAAGACCATCAAAGAACTTACGATCACCTCTTTTCCCGCCACCCCTGAGAGCAGTGCTACCGATGTTTTCCAATCGAAACCCAATTGGGCAAGTAGCGGCTGAAAAGCCTTTCCGATATGACCAATATAGGATTGTTCCCGTTGCTCTTGAGGGGTAAGATGATCTCCAGAATTCGGATAATAGCTCAACGCCCATATAAGCACCGAGGCTACCATAATCACTTTATATATATTCGTCACATATTGCTGTGTCTTCTGCCACACATGCTTCACTGTAGCTTTTGCTACGGGCATACGATAAGGAGGCAATTCCATCACGAATGGGATCTCTTCTTCATTAAACAGATATTTCTTAAACAATTTGGCCATAATCACCGAAATCACTACTCCCAACAAGTAAAGTGCGAATAAGACGGTAGCCGAATTATTTGGAAAGAAAGCCCCGGCGATAGTTAGATATACTGGCAATCGGGCACTGCATGACATGAGGGGAATAATCATCATGGTAATCAATCGACTGTTTCGATTTTCAATTCCTTTGGTTGACATCACCGCAGGCACATTACAACCAAAACCCATAATGAGTGAAATAAAACTCTTCCCATGGAGCCCAATTCGGTGCATAACCTTATCAAGGATAAACACAGCCCGAGCCATGTATCCTGAATCCTCCATGAGTGAAATGAATAGATAGAGCAGAATGATATTCGGAACAAACACAATCAACCCTCCTACCCCATTGATTATTCCATCCACAAGCAAAGACTTCAAAGGTCCTTCCGCCATTGATGCATTGACGGTCTCAGACATCCAACCAAACAACATGGAAAGCCATCGCATAGGATAAGCTCCCAAGGAGAATGCTCCGTTGAACATCAGATACATAATAAATAAAAAGATAGGATATCCCAAGTATCTGTTGGTCACAACCGAATCAATGGCTCGAGTCACTATAGAGGTGTCGATTTCCGAACCTTGATACGTTTCCCTCAACGCTCCGGAAATAAATCCATATTTCGCATTCGAGATGGCCGATGGAGCATCCTCATTCAATGATGCCTTTATCTCAGCGGCCAATTGATCCCTGAGTTCATGTAATCTCTTATCGGGAAAATAGGATTGGAGTTGTTTTTCGGTCTCCGTATCTCCTTCAAGAAGCTTAATGGCAAGATATCGGATAGAGAAATAGCTCCGTAGCTCCGCATTTGTCTTCAATTCGCTTTGAATGGTTTTGATCGCGTCTTCCAACACTTGTCCGTGATGGATGTGTATATGTCGAACAATGGGATCGTTCGATTCAAACACCTTTACAACAGATCCCATCAATTGATTCAGTGATTCATCACGAAATGATTCTAACGGGATTATTGGCACACCAATCATTCGGCCCAAGTGATCATAATCCAATTGCTGATTCTGCTTTACCAAACTGTCCCACATACTCAAAGCGATGACCATACGGATGTCCATATCGATGAGTTGAGTGGTAAGATACAGATTGCGTTCAAGGTTGGAGGCATCCACCAGATTGATTATTACGTCAGGATGGTTTTGATCTATGAATTGTCTAACATACAGATCTTTGGGAGTTACTGAAGACAATGAATAGGCTCCGGGTAAATCGATTAATCTAATTCGATAGCCTTTGTGGAAGAACTCCTTTTCATTGGCTTCAACGGTAACTCCCGAATAATTTCCAACATGTTCATTGGCTCCTGTTAGCGCATTAAAAAGAGTTGTTTTACCGGAATTAGGATTACCAATAATACAGACAACAATCTCTCTTCCTTTTCTC
Organism: Bacteroidales bacterium; assembly: GCA_047972845.1. Classification (GTDB taxonomy): domain Bacteria; phylum Bacteroidota; class Bacteroidia; order Bacteroidales; family JBKEBB01; genus JBKEBB01. Next base: position 1,992 of record JBKEBB010000007.1, on the reverse strand, counting down.
TCTACCAATTCCCGAAATGTCTCTTCCGTAAAAGTAGCTTGCGATACCGTTATTTGATCTTCTTGAACACTCTGTTTGGTCATCACCTCTATTTGAAAAGCTTCGACCTTTCGTAATGACAACTCGTAACCCATCAGTCGGTATCGAATAGGATCGGATAAGGGAGCATTTCGAAGAACCTCAATCTCTCTTCCACGAACAAATCCCATTTCAAGCATACGTCGCCGGAAATGGCCGGAGCCGTTTACCTTAACTATAATTGCTCTATCTCCGTTCGTTAATTCCGATAAACGCATATATTCTTTCAACTACAAATCGTCAATCACACGGTTCAGCACTTCTGATACATGGTGATTGACGATTTAATTATCTATTTTATTGGACTACTCAATACCCCACGACATATTGGGTTGATCCCCCATTTCAAGTACTAAACTTCCGCCTTTCAACAGTTCCGAGGCTGGAAACTTAAAGCTGTTCAAAGGCGTCCCATTGAGCGTTGCACTCTGCACATATTTATTATTACGAGACACCCCTTTTGCTTCAATGGTAAATGAGGAACCTCTTCCAAATCGTTCGTCAAGACGAATTACTACTTTCTCATACAACGGACTGGCAATTTCATACACCGGATTCACGTTACAGCCTCCATCGGTTTGAAACAATCCCAACGAAGCCATCACCAACCATCCGCTCATCTGACCCTGATCTTCATCGCCAAGATACGCATTTGCCAAACCAACTCCGTAATAACGGTCGATGATAGAGCGACTCCATTTTTGAGTCAACCACGGACGTTTAACCCAGTTGAAAAGAAACGCGAAATGCATAGATTGTTGATTTCCCTGCACACAAGGAAAATCCCAATACTGATCGTTTGGAGCGTTGTATCGCCATGGTTCGCTCTGATCAAATCCCCATTCAAGACGTTCGATAAAACGATCCTTTCCGATCTCTTCAGCCAAAGCAGGTACATCTTGTGGCACAAAATAGGTCAACTGCCACGCATTTCCCTCCACATAATGATGATTGGCTCCGCTACGATAGAAATCAAAATCTTCCACAAACTTTCCATCCGAAGTTCGCATATGAGCATATCCATTCTCTTTATTAATGGCATTCTTCCACCAATAGCCACGATCAATGAATGTGGCATACTCCTCTTCTTTACCCAACGCCTTTGCCATTTGCGCCACACACCAGTCATCAAACGAGTACTCCAATGAGTTTGAGAAACGACCTTTGTCAGAGGGAACATACTTATGTTTCAAATAAGGAACAAGATCACGGTTGCCTGCATATCCTCCACACACCTTCTGACTGGGAGTGGTTTGCATCTTTTTCATTGCTTCGAATGCCTTTTCCGCATCAAAATCTCGAATCCCCATCTGGTATGCTCCTACAATCAGTGGTATTTCATGTTCTGCCACCATCACTGGAATATACTCCATTCCGGCAGGACCTTTAGCCAACCAACCATTTGCATCATACATAGCCAACTGGGAATTCACCCAACGCTTGCTCCATTCGGGAGTAACCAGATTCCAGAACTGATTAAGGTTCCAAAATGTATTCCAAAACGCATCGCATCCAAGGGCTACATCGTCCGAATTATCAAACTTACGAATCTTCTCATCAGCACTTACCCATTCTCCATTCACATCGCTGAAGGTATTTCGACTACACAAAGCACGATACTTGTTGGTATAAAAACGAACTTTCTCCAAACGATTGGATGTTGTGATATCAATCCTCCCGAGGAGTTCATTCCAGATATTAAACTGATTCTGGCGTACTGCTGAGAAATCCCAACCAAAGGGTTCAACAATCTCTTTCTTAAGATTCAAATCAGCATTAGCCACACTCACGTATGATATTCCGGTTCGCATGGAGACAACCGGAGTCTTTTTCCCATCAAAATTGATCCATGCACCCGCATCTTTACTATTTTTCGCCTTCAACAAATCAGTTTCTTGAAGCTTTCCATCTACC
>JBKEBB010000389.1:0-6206 GCA_047972845.1 Bacteroidales bacterium | reverse complement strand
TCCCGATACGGATGAGTGAAGATACGCTCCTACAAAGGCTCCCGGTTTAGCGATGACTGTTCCAACCTTCACCTTATCTCCCTTTTTTACCAAAGGAATTGAAGGTGCTCCCAAATTTTGTGCCAACGAAATAATGGCTTGATTGGGTAGTTCCAACTTCTTAGTTGGTTTTCCGGCGGATAATTTGTTTTCTGGCGGGTGAACGCCACCTATCTTGAACGTTTTCATACGTTTATATATTCCAGTTCATTCAATGTTTCTCTTCTTTCTTGCATTATTCTCTTTATGCCATCTTGATATAATAATGGCAATAATTAGGTCGCAGCCGTTTTACGGGCAGGGAAATTCAACTCAATAATGGCTGAAGTAGGACACTCTTCAACACATTTCCGACACAATTTACAAGCGTTGGGATCAATATAGGCAAGGTTGTTCGACATGGTTATGGCGTCAAACGGACACACTTTAAAGCATTTGGAACAACCAATACATGCCACTTCACACGATTTCTTTGCAACAGCTCCTTTGTCTTTGTTTACGCAGGAAACGTATATGCGTCTTGATTTAGGACCTTTCTTGCGCAATTCGATGATGAATTTCGGACAAGCTTTCACACATGCGCCACATGCCGTGCACTTATCTTCGATTACCTCGGCAAGTTTGGTTTCGGGATTAATAAAAATTGCATCAAAGTTACACACCTTGACGCAATCACCTAAACCTAAACAGCCATAAGAACAATCGGTATCTCCACCATAGAGAGAGGAGGCTACTGCACAACTGACCGCACCGTCGTAGATATTGGTTCGAGGTCGGTTGTCGCAAGAGCCGGCACATCGGACGACCGCTACTTTAGGATCGGCCGCCACCGCAGATAGTCCGAGAATGTGTGCCACCTCTTCCATCACTGCGGCTCCTCCAACGGGACACATCAATTCGTCAAGTGAATCAGCTTTTACACATGCCTCGGCGAAACCTTTACAACCCGGGAAACCGCAACCTCCACAATTGGCTGCTGGCAACACCTCTTCTACTTCTCCGATCCGTGGATCTTCGAATACTTTAAATTTCTGTGCTACAAAATATAGAATGATTGCACCAACAGCCCCAATACATCCTAACGATAATATGGCAATCAGAATGAGATTCATAATATATTATTCAAATTATATATTCGATTTTTATTCGAGTTTAGCGGAAAATTCTCTTTTCTGCTATTTGTCCTCAGCGACAACACTGAACAAAAACCGTTTCTTTAGTTTATTCCTTATTATATATAGAAAGCCGTAGTAGGGGAGAAGTGCTCCAAGGGATACTATTCCCGCGATAGCCTCACTAACTCCTTTTTCAGTAAGTAGTACCATTACTCCGATAACAACTAATGTAGGAACCGCATAAGACCAAACTACAGCAGAATAGGCCGCTCTTTTGTTGGTACGTACCAATACCGACATCCCAATCGCCACATTTTCCTTTTCTGCAATGGCTTCAATTATTTTATCTTCTTTGTCCGCTGCTCCGCAAGCCGATGCCGCATGGCATCCGGCACATGCTGAGGTTTGACTGATTCTTACCCAAACACGCTCACCTTCAATTCGTATCACTTTCCCGTGATGCTCAATTACGGACGATGATTTGTAATCTTCATATTGCATTTGGCTGCAAAAATAACCCTTTTTATCTCATTACAAATCTTAAAGAAGAATATTTACCGTCCTTAGTGGAGTAGCACAACATACACTTGGCTTTAAAGAATTAACACTTTCTATTCATAGATAAGTAGAATTCAGTTTAATCACAACAAAGTGTTACATATTAGGCGAAGATAGTATCATTTAGATTAAAATATTTTCTCCCAATCTTTTTTCATATCGAATCTCACAGATTGATAATCGAAGTTCCCCTTGAACTAAAGTACAAGGAAGTTCATTCCTCAATGGTCTTTTTTGTTCTTCTGACACTCTGCAGAACGATTATTTTATGTTCCATTACTGGAATATGCAATTTACGTGTAAGTTTGTCGTTTATTAAATGATTATGTTTCTCATCGAAATTCGGATCAACGTCCGATTAAACAATGGTAAATTTGATATATCGTCATATTGATAAACTGACTCTCCTATTTGTTGCAATGGCGATAAGTCTTATACTTTTCTTTTTTGCAGTATCCAACTCGTTGGTCAATAAATTAGCCGACGAAGAGCGTGTTAAACTGGAGATATGGGCTGAGGCCGAGAGAGATCTGATATCCAATCCCGAAAACTCTTCTGTCGCACTTGCTTCCAAGGTAATTACATCTAATACCACCATTCCTGTCATTTTAACCGACTCGTCCGGTCGGATCATCAGCCACAATAATGTAAGCTCATCCAGATTAGACACGGATCAAACCTACCTCACCAGTAGGTTGTCCCAATTTAAAGAGAACAATCAATGCATTGAAATTCCCATTGGTGATGAAAGACACTATCTTTATTACGGAGAGTCAAATCTGCTCAAATCGCTCTCAATGTATCCATATATACAGGTTGGGATTGTGTTTGTATTTCTCACAATCGGATTTGTTGCCTTTGCTGCTGTAAAAAGAGCCGAGCAACGCAATGTATCGATCGGACTCACAACAGAAACAGCACATCAACTCGGAACCCCCATTTCATCACTAATGGCACTTTCTGAACTAATCAAAAGCTCTTCTCTCGAGCCGTCGATTCATCAGGAGATGGAGAAAGATATAGCTCGTTTGTTGGTAATAGTTGAGCGCTTCTCAAAGATCGGATCCAAACCAGTTCTCAAAACAATAGAGGTGGCAGACGCTTTACATCCGAGTGTTGATTATATTCGAAGTCGCACGTCCGATCAGATCAATATAATTGTTGATATTCCTGTTGTTTCCGGAACCATCTCTATCTCTCCTCCTCTGTTTGATTGGGTGATTGAGAATGTGTGTAAGAATGCCATCGATGCGATGAATGGAAGCGGAGTAATACGTATTGAAGTCTCTGAGATGAATCGATTTCTTGCAATTGATTTCATCGACGATGGAAAAGGAATTGCCAAGAGAAATTTCAAGCGTATATTTTCTCCCGGGTTTACAACTAAAAGAAGAGGCTGGGGATTGGGGCTCACTCTGACAAAAAGAATAGTGGAGGAGTTTTTTGGTGGAAAGATCTATGTAAAGTCCTCTATTGTAGGAATTGGAAGCACTCTTCGTATTCTTCTTCCACTTAGTAGGTATTCTGCATTTTGATATTTAATAAACTGAAAGTAAGAGTATTGAATCTATTTTTGTTGTATCTTGGTTAATGGCTGAAATAGAAAAGTTTTCCATTACTACAGCAAAAGGATGCACAAGTAATCAAAAATTTATATCTTTGCAGGCCAAAGTACTATCCACAGTGGGAAGATTTACACCATACAACCTGACATTAAAGAGTTTAACCGAAGGTATTCATGCTTATGAATATCAGTTGGATAATAAGTTCTTCGATGCGATTGACGATGATCAAGTTCACAAAGGAAAGGTAAGCGTAACAGTGCATGTAAAACGTACACTGCAAAGCTTCGAACTCACCTTTGCGATGAATGGATCCGTTCAATTGCCTTGTGATAGATGTCTTGACGATATGACCCTTCCCGTTGAGGTAAATGAAGTATTGTATGTCAAGTTCGGGCAGGAGTTTGGCGAAGAGGGCGATAATTTGATTATTGTTCCCGAAGCGGAAGGCGAGTTGAATATTGCATGGTTTTTATTCGAGTTCATAGCATTATCAATTCCAATTAAGCATGTTCACCCTCCCGGTCAGTGCAATAAGGAGATGTCTTCTAAGCTGAGAAAACATTCCACGAGAAAAGTGGAGGACGATGATTTCGAAGATACTGATGAATTTGACTCCGGAACAGAAGATGAGAGCAGTACAGATCCCCGATGGGACGGATTAAAACAACTATTAGATAATTAAAACTATAAAACAATGGCACATCCTAAACGAAAACATTCGAAACAAAGAACAGCAAAGAGAAGAACTCACGATAAAGCGGTTGTCCCTACTTTGGTAGCTTGTTCAAACTGCAGCGCTTGGCATATTTATCACACTGTATGTGGTGAGTGTGGTTACTATCGTGGAAAAGTTGCGATCGTTAAAGAGGAAGCAATTTAACGGGAATATATCATAAACAATTGGCCCCTGTAATTAACTGGGGCTTGTTTTTTTTAATCATCGCTATTATAGGGAGTGATAGAACGGGGTTTCATCCTTCTTTTTGATAATCCCTTACAATTGTCTATATTCATAAAGAATATTATGCAAAAAATTAGAGCCGCGATTACCGGCACAGCGTTATATTTACCTGACTACGTACTCACAAATGATGAGTTGTCCACAATGATGGACACAACGGATGAATGGATAATGACTCGTATTGGTGTTCGCGAACGTCGGATTGCAAGAGATCCGGGAATGGTAGCATCTGATATGGGATCTATCGCGGTAAAACGATTGCTTGATAAATTGGGAGTTACTCCCGACCAGGTAGATGCTCTGATTTGCACCACTTCGACTCCTGATTATGTATTTCCCTCTACTGCTACTGTTATCGCGGAAAAGTGTGGTATTAAAAACGCCTTTGCTTTTGATCTAAAAGCGGCCTGTAGTGGTTTTGTGTTTGCGTTGGAGACTGTTGCCGGTTTGATTCAACTCGACAAATATAAGAGAATCATTATCGTTTCATCAGAAAAGATGTCATGGATGACCGACTATACCGATCGTAGCACCGCTCCCATTTTTGGAGACGGAGCTTCTGCGGTTATGATCGAACCATCTGAAGAGTATGGCGTTATCGACTCTGTGCTGCGTAGTGATGGTATCGGTCTCACCTATCTTCACATGAAGGGTGGTGGCGTTGTCAACCCCTCTTCTTATGAAACTGTCGATGCCAAGATGCACTATATCTATCAAGACGGAAAGGTAGTGTTCAAGCACGCGGTTGCCGCCATGGCTGATGTTGCTGAGTATGTCATCGAACGAAACGGATTAAAGAGTGACGATGTCGATTGGGTTGTTCCTCATCAAGCCAATGTACGCATCATTGATGCTACCGCAAAGCGCATAGGACTTCCTTACGAAAAGGTGATGATTAACATCGACCGAGTAGGAAATACCAGTTCAGCCTCCATTCCCATCTGCCTGGCTGAATGGGAAGATAAGTTAAAGAAAGGAGACAATCTCATTTTAGCCGCTTTCGGAGCAGGATTCACATGGGGTGCGGTCTATCTGAAGTGGGCTTACGACGGAAAGAAACAATAACAATAAAAACGAACGCACTCCCAAAGAGTGCGTTTTTTATATGGAATCACATAAAGCAGGTTTTGTAAATATTGTAGGTAATCCCAACGTGGGTAAATCTACATTGATGAATGCCCTCGTGGGCGAGCGTATCTCGATAATCACCTCTAAGGCGCAGACCACTCGCCACCGTATCATGGGTATCGTTAATACCGATGATATGCAGATTGTCTATTCAGACACTCCCGGAGTATTAAATCCCAATTACAAACTGCAAGAGTCGATGCTCAAATTCTCCGAAGGGGCACTTCTCGACGCCGATGTATTACTCTATGTCACAGATGTGATCGAAACAGAGGATAAGAACATTGAATTTCTTTCCAGGGTAAAATCTCAATCTGTACCCGTTTTGGTGTTGATCAATAAGATTGACCTCACAACCCCCGACAATCTCGACATCCTTGTGGCTCGATGGAAAGAGTTGCTCCCTAACGCCGAGATCATCCCTCTGTCGGCGGTACACAAATTTAATCTCGAATATCTATTAAGGCGTATCAAGGAGATGCTTCCTGTTTCGCCTCCTTTTTTCGAGAAAGACGCGTTGACCGATAAACCCGCGCGATTTTTTGTTACAGAGATCATTCGTGAGAAAATTCTTCTTAACTTTGACAAGGAGATTCCCTATTCCACTGAGGTGCTGGTCGAACAGTTCAAAGAGGCGAAAGGGTTGATTCACGTCATGGCGGTTATTTGTGTAGAACGCGATTCGCAAAAAGGAATCATTATCGGCAAACAGGGTGCGGCGTTAAAGCGTGTGGGGACACAGGCTCGTAAAGATATGGAGGCTTTCTTCGAGAAAAAGGTTTTTCTTGAGCTCCATGTAAAAGTTGAAAAAGATTGGCGAAACAAGGAAGGAAAACTCCG
>JBKEBB010000354.1:0-2806 GCA_047972845.1 Bacteroidales bacterium | reverse complement strand
TTCTTGAGATTTCTTTTGAATATCCTGGTATGCTCCTTGTTGCCAGTTTTCAATACGTTGCATCAGTTCCTGAATTTCAGTCATACGACGTACCTTAATATTCTCGGGCAAAGTGTCTTGAGCAGCAATAAAATCATTGTATTTCTTTTGATACTCTTGCTGCATGTTAGCTAAATCAGATTCATATTGCTTTGAGAGTTTATCCAACTGACCCTCAGCAGCAACTTTTTCAGGCATGGCACCAAATAATTCCATAGTATTAACATGACCGAATTTCTCTTGGGCATACACTGTGAATGAACAAAGGCACAAAGCTACAATAAAGAATTTTTTCAACATAATATCGACTTTAATATTTAATTTATAAGCACGTAAAAACAAATATAGAGATGCAAATATAGTTATTTAGTTTGAATAACCTAACTTTACCAGCACTTCGTTACTAATATCAATTCTAGGGGATGCGAAAATCACATTCTGAGAAGAAGCCCTATCAATGATCATCATATATCCTTGTGATTCAGAAATAGTTTTGATAGCATCATAGATGTTATCTTGAATGGGTTTAACAAGGCTCTCCCGTTTCTTGAAGAGCTCTCCCTCAGGGCCAAAGTATTTCTTTTGCAACTCCTTGGCTGCACTCTCCATCGCAATAATCTCTTCTTCTTTCTTCACCTTCATCTCATCAGTCATTAAGACCATCTGAGATTGATAGTTCTTATAAGCTGCTTGGACTTGTTGAAATTTAGCATCTACTTCTGCCTGCCACTGCTTAGAGGATTGTTCGAGTTGCTCATTGGCCATCTCATAATCGGGAATGTTCTTTAATATATACTCCATATCGACTAACGCATACTTCTGAGCCGATGCAAACATTGGGAGTAACAATGCAATAAGTGAAATAATTAAAGTCTTCTTCATATTCATAAGAGTTGAATGGTTAGAATTCTTGTCCAATAATAAAGTGAATACGGCTACCGCTATAATTGTCGGAACCACGTACCTTATCGAATCCATACGCCCAGTCGATACCCATCAATCCAATCATAGGAAGCATAATACGAACCCCAAGTCCGGCAGAACGCTTCAAATCAAAAGGATTGAAATTATTCATATCGTTCCATGAATTACCGGCTTCAACAAAACCTAAGCCATAAATGGTAGCCGATGGCTGAAGCATAAATGGAAAACGTAATTCCATTCCGAAGCGGGCATATCCATATCCTTCCAAACCGTATGGTGTAAGTGATCCGTTCTCATATCCGCGAAGAGCTACTGTTTCAGTTGCGTATGTGTAGCTATATCCGGTCATACCATCTCCACCGACATAGAATGTTTCGAAAGGCGATCGCTTGTATTTGTTATAGTGACCTAAATAACCGAAGTCTGCACGAGTCATCAACACCATTGTATGTTTCTCACTGGTTGTTAAAGCGGTAAAGGTTTTCGATTTAAACGACCATTTATGATATTCCACCCATTTATTTCTCTCGCCAGCATCCGTTATTTTGGAGTAATCTTTCCCATCAAATAACGAATAAGGAGGGGTTGATTGTACCGAGAACGTAAATGATGAACCCCGTCTTGGATATATTGGCTGGTCTGTCGAGTTACGCATCAACGTTAGGGTCAGGTTTATGTTATTACAAGCACCATTCTGAACTATAAAATATCTCCAGTCCTTCATCAAATAAAGATTGTAAGCAAATTGCGCTTGAAGGAAGAAATAGTCATCCGGCCAACGTAAACGTTTACCAAATCCAACAGAAAGACCGATCATTTGGAATGATTTTGTAGGGTCGATCATTGCTGAGTAATCGTAGTTACCATAGCCACCATATGCAGAACCGCCATAACCGCCATAACCACCATAACCATAACCTCCGTAGCCACCATAACCGCCGTATCCTCCGTAACCATATGGGCTATTGTAATAGCTGTTATTGTAAGTACTACTCATATCTGTTTGTTTGCTATAAAACGCGCTAACAGAAAGAGTATTCGGACGCTTTCCTCCCAACCATGGATCTAAGAAAGAGATACTATATGATTGATAATAACGGGCATTTGTTTGCGCCGATACAGTAAGAGTTTGGCCTTCTCCCTGAGGAATAAGACCTCTATACGTTTTGGGATTCAACATATTCTTCAACGAGAAATTGGTGAATTTCAAACTCAGCTTTCCAATAATACCAGTAGCACCCCAACCTGCTGAGAATTCAACTTGGTCGTTTGCCTTTGATTCAAGATTATAAACAATATCAACCATTCCCGTTTCAAAGTTTGGCTCAGGACGTGGGTTAATGGTCTCAGGATTAAAGTGACCTGTCTGCGCGATTTCACGAGCCGAACGGATCAAATCTGTCTTACTGAACAAATCACCGGGCTTGGTACGAAGCTCACGACGTATCACCTGTTCGTACAAACGGTCATTACCATTAATAATAACTTTGTTGATTGTTGCAGGCTGGCCTTCAACCAAACGCATTTCCAAATCGATAGAGTCATTCTCTACGTTGGTTTCAATCGGATTAAGTTGAAAGAAGAGATAACCGCGGTCCATATACAGACTTGATATAGCATCGTCATCATCCGAAGTTCTCTGACGAAGCTTTTTCTGATTGTAAATATCTCCTTTTTTCAATCCCAACACATCGGTTAGATAATCGGACGAGAACAACGTGTTTCCAATCCATCTTACATCTTTAATGAAATAACGACGTCCTTCATCGATTTTCATAAAGACATCGACTTTATTAGCTCCATAATTAGCTACGCTGTCCCAAACGATCGCGGCATCACGATA
>JBKEBB010000229.1:0-4775 GCA_047972845.1 Bacteroidales bacterium | reverse complement strand
CTCCTTGTATTGAGGTTCTTTAAAGTCGGGTTTTACCGATTCGGACTTAGGCTGCGAACTTAGATAATCGGCATAATTCCTGATCTCTTTCTCCCAATCCACATAGATGCCATTGGAGTATTTTTTATTCATCTCTATCCGACGTGACTTTTGATCGCCGCCGTGGTACTCGAGGGCAACGAATTGACCTTTGTCGGGAACGTTAAAGTCGATCCAATTGTAGAGTGTGCGCCACTCTTTGTCGGTGAGGTTCACTCCATAGTGTCCTACTTCCAACATGCGGACCATCGTGCTGTTTGATGCATGGTATTCATAGGGATAGAGCACTTTCATTCCTGCTTCCGGACCTTGGCGGTGGAAATAGGGATGGAAGGCCAGGTAGCTTTTGTTGAATCCGGTGGCCGAATCTTTTCGTCCTCCTGTGAGGTCTATTTTGCTGTTTGCATTGTGACATGAGATACAGTTACGATCCAAGATAGGTTGTATTTCGAGATCGAAAGTGAACGAACGAACTCCTCCTTCAGGTGTTTTTAGCATGCGGGGAGGATTGGTAGATGCAATCACTCTTTTCGGCATAGGGATCTGACTTTGATCCTCGTGGCATCCGACGCAGGAGACAGTCTCTCCCGGTTGTCCTGTTAGCCAGCTTCGCATCCATTGGATGGCTCGACCCTTCTCATCGAGGGGCTGAAGAGATATCGGAGTATTGGCCGGAATCTTGAACATAACGGATCCATCTTCCTCAACGGGAACAGTCCCGAGCAGTCGCTTGATGTCCCAACCGCTTTGAATACCTTGTGCTACGTGGTCGGATGGCGAGCGAAGGTACGCGTATTCATAGGCAAAAACGCGAAGCTCTTTTACAGTTCCCCGAGGCACATTGGGCAACCCTTCTCCTTCGTAAATATCCTGAATGAATACGGTGGCCTCTTTGGAATTGAGATTCACCTTGTCGGGAATGACGGGAGGAGTCTTGGTTTTACGAACGGGAATACCATAGATTAGTCCTTCTCCTTCGTATTCGGCAATCAGGGTGAGGTTGTCCCACACGTCCACCAGATAGAGTCCCCAGAGTCCTTCAGGACTTAGCTTGGCGGTAACGATAAAGTAATCGTTGTTGAGAGGAATCGGCTTTATGAATTGAGGCCATACGTCGTTCACCAACTCATCTTTTACCAATGGGATGATCGGACGGTTGCGGTAGGGAATTTCCTGTACCATACCCTTCTCTTCTTTACGGCTCTTGGCAGGATCGAATATCATCAGCCGTCCGGCACGACATACTCCGTGGTGTCCAGATATAACCCCTACGAATTGGGTAGGATGATTGGGTAGCGGTTGGATGTCGAATGTGGAGTTGGGGAATACTGATCCGCTTCCATAGAGGGCACGCTGCTCGGTGCCATCAGGATTCATATGCATGACGATGCGGGAGAAATAGTGTGTGAGGTCGGTATATTCCCAACGTACATACATGATTCGTCCGTTGTGCATCAACGTGGGGTACCAGTTGGCGTCTTGATCGAATGTAAGTCGGCGCATGGTGTTTTTCTCGGGATCGATTACACAGAAGTTACCGACCTGATCGCTACCACTTACACACGGAACACCCTGTCCTCCGACATTGGATGCAGCCATGATCTTTCCGCTCGGAAGGTAGGTGGCATCGAAGAAATCGAGATCTTCCGATCCTCCTTTGGTTACTTGTTTGAAATCGTTGCCGTCAACTCCTACCTCAAATACCTGCCAATGGTGATCATCGGGCTCGACCATGGAGAAGAGAATACGGTCGCCATTCCAATGGAGTTTAAGATCGGCAACGGAAGAGGTGTTCGTCGGTTTAAAAATGGGACGGAACTGAATATCTCCACGAAGGTTTGACATCTCCATAATCGAGGCATCGAATCCTTCTTGAGCGGAAGAGGTTTGGTTTGACCAGTTGTTGGGTTGTGTGCCGATGGCATGGGAGGATACTTGACGGGCATTGGAGCCTATGTTGAATCGACCTACAATGAATTTATCCACGTCGAGCACAGGATTCGCCAACAAAATCTCCTTCTTCAGCTTCAGTGCCTTGTTGGCTGAGGCGATTGCTTCGGGATTATTTGTATAGATGCCGTCGAATCCTTTTTGAGTAAGGCCTTTCAGCTCCTCGAACTTCGATTCATTGGTAGGAAAGTCATATTTCTTGTTGAACTCACGACTTTTCTTCATGTCGGCGAGGAAGTCGCCAATGGCTTTGATGTTTATCCACTGAATACCTTCTTGCAGGGTGTATGTTTGAAAAGCGACGTCGAAAATGGTCAAATATGCCTTCGCTTGTTCGGCAACAGAGGCCATGTTTTTGGCCGAGTTGAGTTGAGATTGATAATAGACGGGGTTCTTCAGCAGCTTAACAATGGCTTCGGCCGCTTGAGCCTCTCCTTTGGTATTGCCGTTGAGTAGAACATTATAAAAGGAGGTGAAGGTAGAGAGCAAACTTACCTTAGACGGGAAATCAGCGTGCAATTTATCCACTTGACTTTTACCGTAGGTATTGGTCAATGTATAGGTCAGCGCGCCACCCCGATAACCACTTTCGGTCATCACTTCAGCTTCGAATTTGGTGTATTTCTTATTCAAGTTGATTTGAATAAGACTGTATCCGCGAAGCGACATTACCTTTACAGGTGTGTTGTCTCCGATGGTGTTGGGCGCGTTTGAACGACGGCGTGTTGAGAAGTTTACCTCTCCCGGTCCTACCACTGATACATCGTGCTTCACGTCGGCCATATCATACACCTGTCCGTCAACGGTAGTGAGTCGTGGATTGATCCAAATGGCATTGTCGTCTTGACGGAAATAATCAGCATCTCCGGCCGTTAAGAATATCTGTGAAAGGTTTCGTACGTCGGCGGTGAAGGTGACAGTGGATCGTGTACCACGGGGCGTTAATACCTGAATAGGCATCTGCGCCTTTTTTAATTCCTGAGTGATGCTCATTTTGGCTTCCACCACCGCCTCAATCCAGTTTTGAGGTACGGTCTTCTTTTTTTCTTTGGCCGCCTCGACAGTTGTCGAGTATAGGCCGGCAAATAGGAGAAGGATTGCAAAAAATGTCTTGTTCATGGATTATACTATTATTGTTGTTTGCTATTCCACTTCGTTCCGTTTTCAATGTAGAAAAGGGTTGATACTTTTGAAATGTCGGTATGGTTGTCGTATCGCCACACAATGCGGTTGTCCGCATCCAGTTCGATTATGTGGGGTACTTGGGTATTTTCTCCTTTTTTGAAATGTCCGTTCCAACTGGATAAAAGGAGGTTCCCGTTGTTGAGTTGGACGATTTGTGCCAGAAAATGCAATACTCCCTTTTCTTGAAGGGTTGTATTGTCTATTTTACGAACAATGTTTCCGCTTGTTCGATCCATCTCGGCAAACATGTGGGCATCTCCACACGAAAGGAGCAGATTGCCCGATTTGAGTTCAAGAACCGAGAAGGATGGGGCGGGGAGAGGATAGGTGCGAAGAAGTTCTCCTTCGGCTGAGAGTTCGAGAAGTTGAGGCTTTCCCATCAAAGGTACGAGGTATGTTCCTGTTTTACTTTTCTTGATTTGCCGGAATTGTCCGTGGGGATTCTTGATTCCGGTATCGAATGTAATTTGTTTTCGAGGTGTTCCCTTCTTGTCGAGTTCAACAATGCGGGACGGATTGCCACAGATGCCCAACAGATATCCTCCGTCGGGAAGGGTGGTGGCTGTGTGTAGTTCTTCTCCGGCGGAGACGACGTAGTCCCAGCGGATTTTCTTAGTTGCCGTCACAAGTTTTGCACCCTTGGAGTAGGCAAACACGAGGTATCCTTTTTTGTCAACCGCCACCGAGTTACATTCGCCCCCTTCGGGAAGCGGATAGCTCCAATCGATTTGTCCGGATTGTTTGTCGAGAACAACGATTTTGTCCATTCCTGATCCGGCAACCACAATCTTAGGTGATTTGGCAGCGACGGTAGAAAGTCCGATAAGCAGAAGAGCGGTTAGAAGAAGTGTGCGGTGGTTCATGGGTGTTGCAGGGTCTCTTGGTAAATAACTCTTGGGTAGTGTAGGAAACAAACATCTCAAAAATAACGCTCAAACGAGTAGTGGTTTTTTGTCAATGTTTCCGACGGAATACCGATTGGATAAGGAAGAGAAACGGGCGGTGTGGTGACCATTGCCCGTCACTCTCCTTTACGCTCTATTTCTTGCGAAGGTCGTTGAACAGTTCAAATCCTTGTGTTGGGGTAAGGTTTTGGTGAACTACCGCGTGAACGGCCTGTATCATTGCAATCGGATCTTCGCTTTGGAATACATTTCGTCCCATATCCACTCCAGCAGCTCCTTCATTGATCGCGTTGTAGCAAAGCTCAAGAGCTTCGAGTTCGGGAAGTTTCTTTCCTCCGGCAATGACGATCGGAACAGGACAGGCGGCTACTACGTTGGCAAAACCGTCGCAATAGTATGTCTTGACGATATTCGCTCCATTCTCGGCGCATACACGTGAAGCTAAGCCAAAGTAGCGGGCGTCGCGTGCCATATCTTTGCCGACAGCGGTCACACCCATTACCGGAATTCCGAAACGGGAGGCTTTGTCCACAATACCATACAGGTTCCGTATGGTCTTAGCTTCCATAAGTGGATCGCCAATGGCAAGCATGATGGCCATGGCGGAAACGTTCATTCGTACCGCATCTTCCACATCTATGCACACGTTGTCGTTTAGTTCTGTCAAGATCGTAGTTCCGGCATCCGAACGGAGAC
>JBKEBB010000224.1:0-2013 GCA_047972845.1 Bacteroidales bacterium | reverse complement strand
ATGAAAACAGATACAAAGTCTATTGGTGGAGCTTACTATACTGCACTTGGCGAAAAAAATATCGAGAAGGTGAAAGGATACTTGCATCCTGATATTCAGTTTACTGACCCCCAAGAGACATTAATTGGTAGGGAAGCAGTCCTTCAAGCAGCGAAAGGGTTCTCGGGCATTTTTAAATCTCTAGCTATTCGTTCAAAATTTGGCTCAGAAGACCAAGCCATGATTGTCTACGAAGTAGAAATTCCCGGACTTCCCAAAAAATTGCAAGCAGCTTCTCTATTGAGTTTTCATGAAGGGCTCATCTCTAAGATTGAACTTTTCAATGACTCCAAATTTTTGGGGAAATAAATTAGCTATGCTGAAGCCAACATAGCTTGATGAACTGACCCCCAATCGGACTCCATAAAAGTTCTAAAGCAGGGCTGAGATAAACAATTCACCGGACAAGATCTAAATTGGAGGATTTGTTCAGGATTCGGGGTCAGACCTGACCCCGAATTAGGTGATTAAAGACCGATCTTTAGAATGATACTGCTGCTCTAAGAGTTAATCCTCTAACAGACAAATCACTTCTCTTGTCAGGATGTAAACCGTCAAGACTTTCTTCACCTTGAAGATTCGCCCAAAATTTAGATCCATTGATCAATTGATGTTGCTCCCAAAGAACTTCTAGAGCTACGTCATAACTATCACACAAGCAAGTTTCCCAACGGAAGCCAACTCCTAGATCAACTAACGTTTGCGAACTATGATAGTGAGAACTTAAGCGATACCTATTAATGCTTTGGGATTCTTCACCTGATCCTTGTGAACTAACAAAATCATCCTCCCCTGTATAGCGCAAATTGTTACGCCCCCAATCAATAGATGCTGCCACGCTACCGACCAAGCTAAAATCGCAAAACAAAGGCATTCTAACATCGAAACCGCCTCTCGCACCAAAACCCTGGAATTTTTGCTCCATTTTTGAATAACCTGCTCCTGTTAGAGACATCCCTTCATTAGTCATGGCTATTGTATCGTCGAATTTGCGTCGATCCTGATACTGTAAGTACTGTAAACCGATGTGAGGGCGAAAAGCAATGCTTAGACATTCAAAGCTGATCCATTTACCAAACTCTAGATTGACCGGATCGAAATCAAAAGATACCTTCTGCTTTGCTATCAATTCTGCAGTCATGGAACTACTCAATTGCAAAGAGCCGTCCAAAAATGGTCTTGTATATGATACAGTAGAAGAATCAGAAGGCTGAGTTGCAACAAGTTTTTTGGTTCCGGATGAATGAAAATCAGTCCATGTAGCCTTTACGTCCATTCCCCAACAGGGCAAATCAAAACCAAACCCCACTCTGAAGCCTGAGTTCCAAGGCATTTTTTGATTAAGATCGTGCTCAACAGAATTATTTTCAGAAAAATTTTCACTCGAAGTCGAGTTGTACGTCAATATATTTATAAAATCATAGTTACTACTGTCTACCTGCCAATACAACCAAGATGCTTCGGCATAATAATTACTGCAAACATCATTGCAGCAAGCATCCCAAGCATTTAATCCGTAGCACTGCATCGCAAAAAGTCCAACCGTCAACCATTTTTTCATTTTATCCTCCTTAAGTAATATTAGTTCGAACAAACGATGTATAACTCGTTCCACAAGTTTTTTCAATAAATAATTTTCTCTTTACGCAGGATTTTGAAGATTCGTGCTCAAGCCTAACCCCGAATCGTATCACTCGTCGTGTAAACTCTCTTACAGAAAAATGGTCGAAAGATATTTCAGGGATACAAGAAATATTATGTAGAACGCGGTTGTTTGATTATAGCAGGATATGTCAATGTTTATAAAGTCTGAATAATAGCAATTATTTTATGGAGAGTTTTGCTGACAATATGCTCCAGGCACCTGCAGCGAGTTGTGCTGTGGGCTCATAGCGGGTATAAACGACCGCAAAAGCAATGCTCATGTAAATCATAGATACAGCCATATCCATAACATTATGATGGTTTGAGGCT
>JBKEBB010000201.1:0-1591 GCA_047972845.1 Bacteroidales bacterium | reverse complement strand
GACAGCTATCAAAACGGAGCCTATTGGGCCACACCCTCCGGATGGTTAATCAAAGTAATGGCAACTGTGAATCCCGAGTTATCCAAAAGAACTGCGATCGAATTAATTCGCTATTTTCGTGAGAATAGTATTTATGAATGTTTCTTTGGTGATGATAAAAAACTGGACACCTATGTTGTTAGTGCCACCAATCCGCTGTACGAAATCAAACAACTATCGAAGTAACAATATCAAATTCATCACTGAGACAGATGATACGAACAACACCACCTCTCCTTCTACTGCTTATTCTTTTGGCAATTCGTCCTGCTGCCGCTCAAAAGATTATCTTCACTCCGCAATGGGTTCCTCAAAGCCAATTTGCAGGCTATTATGTGGCCGAAAAGGAAGGTTTCTACAAAGAATATGGAATAGATGTGGAAATCGTTCACCCTTCCGCCTCAAACAACGCTATCAATAGACTTAAATCTGGAAAGGCGCATTTGATAACTATGATGCTCTCCCAAGCATTGAAACTGAA
The DNA here is from genome assembly GCA_047972845.1 of Bacteroidales bacterium. GTDB lineage: Bacteria > Bacteroidota > Bacteroidia > Bacteroidales > JBKEBB01 > JBKEBB01. Next base: position 1,071 of record JBKEBB010000201.1, on the reverse strand, counting down.
AAGTGAAGGACTCGACATTGTCAACGTCATGCAAACATCTCAACGGGCAGCTTTGGTAATAGTCTCCCGCGAACCTCTTAACGGAATACAATCCCTCAACGGAAAGAAAATCGGACGTTGGGCTGCGGGTCATGACGAGCTTGCTCAGGCAGCCATCAAAGACAATGGCATCCAAGTGGAATGGATTCCTTTCCTAAGTGGAGTCAATCTGTTTCTTTCGGGTGCGATTGATGCCACATTAGCCATGAGTTTCAACGAATACTACCGAATTCTCGAAACCGGACATCCGATAAGTAAAGAACATGAAATTCGATTAAAGGATATTGGGTACGACATCCCCGAAGATGGGGTGTACACTCTTCGATCTTATTATGAAACACATCGGGAAGAAATCTCTAAGTTTGTTTATGCATCGTATAAAGGATGGCGATGGGCCGAACAAAACAAAAAAGCATGTTGCGATTTGGTCATGGAAATCGCGCGAAACGCAAAAGTGCCTACAAGCAGATACCTGCAAGAAATGATGCTTCAAGATGTGTTGGCAAACCAAATTCCTAAAGGAGAGTCTGCGCCTCCCTTCTTTTTAAGAAAAAATCAGTTTGAAGAAGCAGTCAGCCTCTTTACGAAAAATGGGGCATTAAAGGTCAACTTCAGCTACGGCGATTTTATTGTCAATCTATAAAACTACACCATTTCACACTATGAAATTCATCATACGCTCCTTCTCCACCCGCCTGTCGCTTTATATTATCCTGTTTTCATTATTGATCTTCTCAGTATCCATCTATCTTTTTTATTCATTCGCCCGCACCTCAATCACCCGCGAATCGATGAACAAAGCGAGTGCGATGCTCACCAACACGACCATGGAGATTGAAATGGTATTGGAATCAACCGAAGTAAGTCTCGAATCATCGGTATGGATGATCGAAGAGAACCTCGACACACCCGACTCCCTGAAGCGAGTCGTTTATCGAATGCTTGAGTCGAGCGATGTGATAATGGCCATTGGTGTGGCTTTCGAACCCAACTATTTCAAGGAGAAAGGGGACTATTTTTTCCCCTAAGTAT
>JBKEBB010000160.1:0-3840 GCA_047972845.1 Bacteroidales bacterium | reverse complement strand
GGATCGGAGAGGAAAGTGGCTTTTTTATCCGGCACTTGCGGCAACCTCGTTGATGGCCGTTGTATTGCCTGCTTCGGACAGTAGAACGGCATGGATCGCTGTGGCTTTGTCGTCTGTTTGTATTGTTGTTTGGCAGTATGAAATAGGAGCCTATGTGAAGAGGATATGGAATCGTTTTCCCGTTGCTTCGTGGATGGCTGCTCTTTTGGTGATCGTGATTGTTGGAGGAGTTTCATATGGACTGTTTCATTACAAAGAAGCGTCGGGATGCGGACGATTGTTGCTGTGGAAAATAACAGTGATGGCGGGGTTGGATCATCAGCCGTTGGGCGTGGGAGCAGGAGGATTTGCCGCGACGTATGCCGATAGTCAAGCCTCTTATTTCGCATCCGGCGGAGGAAGTGACACGGAGCGGTTGGTCGCGGGGAGTCCTGAATATGCCTTCAACGAATATGCCCAGCTGCTGTTGGAACAGGGAGTGGGCGGATTGCTGCTTTTTCTGCTCTTGATAGGGGGTGGAATCGTTTATTGCTATCGGAATCGCGCGTATGGAGTGGCCGGAAGTTGGATCGCTTTCGCGGTGGTGTCGTTTGCATCCTATCCGTTGCGACTGCCGCCTTTTTTGTTGGTATTAATGGTGATGACGGCTTGGACTGCCTCCGGTGTCGGAGGAGGGGTGCGAGTACGGGGTAAGTGGTTGTTGGTGCCCGCTCTGTTGATACTGGGTGTGCTGATAGCCGGGATGAAGGATCAAAGTGAACGTCCGGCGTTGTATAGGAAATGGGTAAATACACGGTTGACGAAGCAACCCGAACGATATGCCGAGCTGTATGACGCGCTTCGGCATGATCCACGCTACCTGTTTGATTATGCCAAATGTCTGACCGACGACGAGCAATACGCGGAGGCCATTCCGCTGTTTGAGGTGGCGGCTAAGTTGAGTGCCGATCCGATGATATATAATGTGATGGGAAGATGTCACCAAGAGATGGAAAATTATACGAAAGCGGAGGAGTGTTTTATCCACTCTTCGCGGATTCTGCCCGAGCGATTGTATCCATTCTATCTGTTGATGAAGCTGTACGGAGTATCGGGTGATGAGGGAAAACAACTTGAATATGCCCGTGTTGTGCTGACAAAAGAGCCGAAAGTGGATAGTCAGGCGGTGAAAGATATGAAGAAGGAGGCGGAGGAGGTGATAAACGGGCTTTCCAAATGAACGATTGAAAGGATTGTGTCGATACGATTGAGTAAATCCTGCTGATAAATAAAATGAGTTGAAATTGATAACAGAGACTACACAACAATTGTATGAATATAAATAGAGTATTACACCTCTTGCTGCTGGTGTTGGTGATGAGCGGCTGCGCGGAAGATAACAAACAGAAGATTGTACGTCTGGTGGAGACGTGGCAGGGGAAGGAGATTCGTTTTCCCGAATCGTCGGTCTATACCCTTTTTGGAAAGGATACGGTGGACTATACGGTAGGTGTGAAACCACACCGGATTTTGGTATATATCGATTCGGTGGGTTGTACGTCGTGCAAGGTGCAACTGCCGAAATGGAAAGAGTGGATTGCTGAAGTGGATTCGTTGAGTGGGGGAGATGTGGAGTTTTTGTTCTATTTTCACCCATTCAATGTCAAGGATATTGTTTACCTGCTGAAACGTGACAAATTTGATCTGCCTGTCTGTATTGATCTTGGGGATGAATTAAACCGACTGAACGAATTTCCAGCTGATATCACGTTTCAGACCTTTTTGTTGGACAGGGAGAATAAGGTGAAAGTGATTGGAAACCCGATACACAACACATCGGTTAAGAACCTTTACTTGAAACAGATTTTGGGAGAGGGATACCGGGAAGCCCCCGTGGCGGAAACAACCGCCGAAGCCTCAGTGATGCGAATAGATATGGGCCATTTTCCGATGGAAAAGAGTGCGGAAGCCGAATTTTATATCAGGAATAGAGGAAACGAACCTCTCTTGATTCTTGACACGGAAAGTTCGTGCGGATGCACCACGGCTACCTATGATAAACGCCCTGTGGCGGGAGGAGATTCGCTTCGAGTGGTGTTGATCTATACACCGAAGGAGCCGAAATATTTTCAGGAGTCGGTGACATTGGTATGCAACAACAAGCAGCGAGTTCGACTGACGGTGTCGGGCGTAGTGGAAGAGGGAACCGATAAATAGATGAGTACCGAGGATACCTATATGATTTTGGATAGAGGATTGTAAATATAGAAGATCGGGAAATAATTACCGATTGGGAAACGATATAACGGATAGATTGCATAAGATGGGGGATCAATTTAGATTTCAGCGGGAACAGATCAGTAAGGGATTGTGGAAAGGATTGGACTGGTTGTGCAACCTGATCATCATCGGCGCGGTGGTGGTGGGTGGCTATTTTCTGGTGCGTATCTTTTTGGTAGAGAGTTACCGCGTGCCCTCTTCGTCCATGGAACCAACCTTGCTTCCCGGTGATCAGATCTGGGTATTCAAACCGATATTGGGTCCTCGGCTGTTTGCTGACTGGGAGGTGATTCGAACAGGCGAACTACGATATAGACGACTGCCCGGACTGCGGAACGCTAAACGGAATGATATATTGGTGATTAATCGGTTTTCGACTCACCAGACTGTGTCGCATTCGGGAATCGGGGTGTTTTATATCAAGCGATGCATAGGAATACCCGGAGATACGCTGCGGATTGAGAATGGCTTTTATCGGGTGAGTGGTTGCAAGGACACTTTGGGTGTGGCTTCGAAGCAACGGGAGCTTGCGTTGGCCTCACCGGAGCGTCTTGAGGGTTTTACCTGTTTTAATAACGGTTGGACTCTTCATAACTATGGACCACTCTATATTCCTAAGAAGGGAGATACAGTGCCGCTTGATACCATAACTGCCTACCATTATAGGGAAGCAATCGAGGCGGAGACCAAAAAGAGAGTAGAGGTGAGAGATGGGGAGGTGTATCTGGGAGAGACACCCTGTGGGGAATACACATTTACCATGGGATGTTACTTCTTCTCGGGAGATAATGCCGTCGATTCGAATGACGGACGATACTGGGGAGTTGTCTCCGAATCGGAGATTGTGGCAAAAGCGGTATTGATTTGGGATTCGGTGGAGCCTATAACTCAAAAAAGACGTTGGGAAAGGATCTTCAAACCACTATGATAGTCAGCGTTGATAGGTAAGATGAATAAGGGTAAAATAAATTAATATATAGACGAATAATTGTTGTCGTAATGTTTGTGTGTAAATATAATACTTGTATATTTGTAGTTTTATTGAATATTGACGAGATCTTCGTAAACTCGATCATGTTCGAATAACATCTTGCAACTATAAAAAACTAAAAACATAGCATAGGGTAGTCCGTGAGAATAAATATTGTTTCTATATTTGCACAATTCCACAAAACAGAATGGATGACGGCATCACATTTTCATCCTGCGACTTAATGCTGCGAATAAACTAAAATGAATAACACAAAAAGAGTATCATGAAGCGTGCATCGTAAAAAGATTGGAGCTAATACCATCTCAAGTATGCGCGATTAACATACGACCTTAGAAAATAAAATAGAATCGAATGAAATTACAACTATTCATTGCCTCTTCCATTTTGCTGTCTCTTTTATCGGGATGCGGGGAGAACAAATCCGATGGAAAGTCGGATGAAGGAGTAAAAGCGACCGAAGCCGTTGAGGAAACAGTAGAAGTGGAAACGGTTACACTTGTTCGTACCACATTTCATAACGAGTTGATAAGCAACGGAAAACTTTCTACGCATTACATGACCGACCTCTAATTCCAGAGTGAGGAGAT
>JBKEBB010000040.1:0-6554 GCA_047972845.1 Bacteroidales bacterium | reverse complement strand
TCAATGAGCTATGTAAGATAATTGCCGATTTGAAGAATTCGGATGGAGAGATTACTATTCCCGATTTCTATCAAGATGTAGAAATCTTATCTGCTGAAGAAAAGATGATGATGGATCAAATTCCATTCAGCGAAGAGGAATACAAAAAATCATTGGGAGTTAATGAACTTTTCGGTGAATCCGGCTATTCTACCTTAGAACGAACCTCGGTAAGACCCACTTTTGATGTTTGTGGAATTTGGGGAGGATATACAGGAGAAGGAACTAAAACAGTGCTTCCTTCGAAGGCTTTTGCTAAGGTTTCCTGTCGATTAGTGCCTCACCAGGACTATAAAATAATTGAACAACAGCTGATTGATCATATTCAACAAACAGCCCCATCGTATGTCGATGTAAAGGTGAAAGCCCTGCATGGTGGAGAGAGCTACGTTTGTCCAATTGATTTACCGGAATATATGGTTGCAGAAGAAGCATACACCAAAGCGTTTGGATGCAGACCTCTGGCTGTAAGAAGAGGTGGGAGTATTCCTATCATATCGACTTTTGAACGGATATTAGGAGTAAAATCAATCCTGATGGGTTTCGGATTGGAATCGAATGCGACGCACTCACCGAATGAGAACTTCTCGATTGATCTGTTTAAGAAGGGGATAGAAACGGTAGCTACTTTTTATTCGTTGTATTCGTAGTTTATTCAGGCTGTGGATCAAGAATCTTCTCAAGAACAATAATTACCTCTTCAGATTTATTCAAGAGGAAAAGTTGTGTGGTTTCGGAATTTGTCCGAATTCTCAGATCTGTTGCCTCTTCCAGTGCATTCAAATAGGAGGTCTCAATATTTGAATCCGGACAAGCCATCATGGTAGTCCCAATCTGTGGGAAGGATATCTTTCCGGGATTCTCTTCTTTAAATACATACGTACCCAATAATCGGTTGCATGGAGTACTTCCTGCAACACGTCCTTCTCCGGTATAGAAAAATATAGTTGGTTTTTCTTCTCCTGTTGTCGGTTGGTCATACAATTTAACAACACTCCAACCTCCGTCAATTTGTTGTATTCCTTCGATAATATTTAAGGGTTCCTGAGTCGTTTCTTTCGATACATTGCACGAAAACGCACTAAATATCGCAACCACAGAAAGTAAAAAACGGAGTAAAATATTCATATTGTGTTGTTTGTGTCAATTTTAAATGTGTCGGAATCTTTGTAAACGGGAAATTTATCTCGGAATGCGGTCAAATTATCCTTGGAAAGTAGGAGAGTGTCATGGTGTTCTCTGTTCTCGGGGTATGTGCTGATGTCATTTCCTTTAAAATCGATTACAAGTGTATTTCCTGAATGCACCAACTCGTTTGCGTCAGTCCCAACACGGTTCACCCCAATAACATATGACATATTCTCAATAGCTCTGGCGTAAAGAAGCTTTTTCCATACTTCAATTCTTGCCTCAGGCCAATTGGCTACATATATCAACAGGTCGTATTGATTGTTTACATTTCTAGACCAAACTGGGAAACGTAAATCGTAGCAAATTAGTAAACATATGTTGAATCTTTTGTAAGATACAATCAGATTTTGATTCCCATTCGTAAATACGTCAGACTCCCCACCCATGCGAAATAAATGACGTTTATCGTAGTAGTACGTATGTTGGTCGGGGGTAATGAAAAAGGCCCGATTGAATATCTCTGATGTATCTGAATCTCTACAAATAAAGCTTCCGGTGATAGCAATATTATAACTTTTAGCCCATTCTAAAAGCGTAGTAATGGTCTTATCATTGATAGTTTCCGCTAATTGATTGGCATTATCAATGGAGAAACCTGTAGAAAACGTTTCGGGTAGTACAACAAGATCAGTCTGATCCTTAAGTTGAATCAGAAGAGATTCTACTTTAGTCAGGTTATAATCTTTGTTATTCCATTCAATATCATATTGATATGGAGTGACTCGCAGACTACTCATCTCAAATTGATTGTAGTTGATTAATCGATATTTCCCACTGTAAAGTTCTCAGGAATACATGCTTGTACGTCTTTATAGAAACGCTTAATCTCCTTTATATCAGCATCTTCATTTCCGGTAGGGTGGAAGAGACCTGTAATTCCGGCTTCTTTTTTTCCGTAATCGAGATAGAGTAGCATAATGGGAACATTTGCTTTAACCGCAATCTGATAAAAACCCTTTTTCCAATTTGGATTACGTTTTCTAGTGCCTTCAGGAGTGATTGCCAGTTGAAATTTATCTTTGGATGCAAAGAGTTCAGCCATTTTATCTGTCAAATTGGATCGTTTTGAGCGATCTACTGGAACACCACCAATCCATTTGAAGAATATGTCAAAAGGGAAAAAGAACCATGTATTCTTTATTAGAAAACTTGAATCTCTTCCAACAGCAGTGTAACAGAGTTTTCCCATTACAAAATCCCAATTGCTTGTATGAGGTGCTACACATAGTATGCATTTATCAATATTGGGTTGAGTAACAACTACTTTCCAACCGGCCAAACGTAGGATTAAATTAGCTAATTTTTGTCGTATCATACTGTTATTGTTTTACGAGACAAAGGTACAAAAAAAGTAAGGTACAAAAAAGAAGTCTTATTCTACATACACGAACGTTCATATACTTTCTGTCAATATTAGCATTATGATAAATAGATAGATGAAATTATAGTATTTAGAGGATTATTATCTATGGGTGTTATGAATTATAATTGTATTGAAACCAATGTATTAGTTATTTAATTCTGAACTTATACTTTAAATAATTGTGCACTATTCTTCTCTATAAAGCATTTCACCTCATATTAAATGAGATTAATACATTATAAACCAGACATATATATGTATTATATAAAGTAAATTGTCAATGATTTACGTTCCTATATTTTGAATATTAGATTATTGTATTTACATTTGTGAATCACATTAATAGCAATCTTATGAAAGGTCGGATTGAACAAATAATGAAAGAGTTCTCCCTATCGGCAACAGAATTCTCAGAACGGGTTGGAATTAGTTTGAGTGTTTTGTCTCACATCATGAGTGGACGCAACAATCCCAGTTTGGACGTTGTGGGTAAGATATTACGGAGTTTCGAAGAAATTGATTCTGACTGGCTCATTCTCGGCAAGGGAAAGATGTTTAGAACGCTTTCCTCCTATCCTATTAATGGATCTGATTTAGAAGACAATGAAAAGCTCTTTAAACAGCCTTCAGCCAAGATTGTTGAACCGACTCTTTTTGAAGATATAGAGGAATCAATAAGCCCGTTAGCAACTAAGTTGCAAAAGAATATACAGATTCCTGTTGATACTGTTCCTCCAAAGGATCTAAACTCCGCTTCTCCGGTTGAATCAATTGAAACTCATTCTTCCTCAATTAATAAAAATGAGAGTTTGCCAGATGCCCTGCGTCATGTAGATCGGGTTGTAATGAATGATCGGAACGACAAAAAAATTATCCGAATAACTATCTTCTATTCGGATAACACATACCAGAACTTTATTATGGAATAAACGTAGTGGTTTAAAGATTGTCTTAAATCAATTGATAGAGATACATATAGAAAAAGCCGACTCTGAACCTATTAGAATATAGATCAGAGTCGGCTTTATTTTATCTAATATAATTGAATAACAGCTATTTACGCTCTATATCGCGTAGATTTTCCATTCTTTTCTTTTCAAGAAATCCATTGATATCGTAGAGATGTTCAGTTACTCGTTTATGTCCGAATTCATAGACCTTTTCTACCAATCCTGAAAGAAAATCACGGTCGTGAGATACTACAATCAATGTTCCGTCAAAGTCATTAAGAGCAGCTTTAAGAATGTCTTTTGTTTTGAGATCAAGGTGATTGGTAGGTTCATCCAGAATTAGCAAATTCACCGGTTCCAACAATAGTTTTATCATTGCCAGACGTGTGCGTTCTCCTCCCGAGAGGACCTTAACCTTCTTTTGTGAGGCTTCGGCACCAAACATAAATGCTCCCAGAATATCTCTGATTTTGGTTCGGATATCTCCTTTTGCCACATCGTCAATTGTTTGGAATACGGTAAGCTCTTCATCCAATAATGATGCTTGGTTTTGTGCGAAATAGCCAATCATCACGTTATGGCCAAGGGTAAGCGTCCCGGAATGTTCAATCTCTTTCATTATGGCCTTTACCATAGTCGATTTGCCTTCTCCGTTTCTTCCAACAAATGCGATCTTCTGTCCTCTTTCGATAGTGAAGGTCGCGTTGGAAAATACTTCGTGATCGTCGTACCATTTGGTCACACTTTCCGCAATAATCGGATAATTACCAGAGCGAGGCGATGGAGGGAACTTTAACCGAAGTGCAGAAGTATCTTCCTCATCTACCTCTATAATATCGAGCTTCTCCAACATTTTGACGCGCGATTGCACTTGGAGTGTTTTGGAATAGGTTCCTTTGAACCGCTCGATAAACTCTTTGGTTTCGGCAATCATCTTTTGTTGATCGTCGTATTGTTTTTGCTGCTGTTCTCTTCTCTCTTTTCTTAGTTCAAGATAGGACGAGTAATTTACCTTATAATCATAGATACGTCCCATTGTGACCTCAATGGTACGTGTGGTAATCCTATCTACAAAGGTGCGGTCGTGAGAGATAACAACAACTGCTTTTCCACTATTAATCAAGAAATCTTCAAACCACCCGATTGATTCAATATCCAAGTGGTTGGTTGGTTCGTCAAGAAGTAATAAATCAGGATCTTGTAGAAGTAACTTAGCTAATTCGATACGCATTCTCCATCCTCCACTGAATTCTGAGGTAGGACGATCCAAATCTTCCCTGTCAAATCCAAGTCCCAATAATATTTTCTCAACATCTTCGGCAAAGTGAGTCAGATCGATGGCATAAAACTTTTCACTCAAGGCGGATACTTTTTCTATCAGGGCGTAATAACTGTCAGAATCATAGTCGGTACGCTCTTCGAGCTCTTTATTGAGCGCATTAATTTCTTTTTCTGTTTCAAAGAGATGGGAGAATGCCTGTGAGGCCTCTTCTCTTACTGTTCTGCCGTCCTCTGTCATCAAATGTTGGGGCAGATAGGCAATGGTGATATCTTTTGGAGCAGAAACAACTCCTCGCGTGGGTTGTCTTACTCCAGCTAAGATTTTTAGTAGAGTTGATTTTCCTGCTCCGTTCTTTCCCATCAGGGCGATTCGGTCTTTGGGGTTAATTACAAACGATATATTATCAAATAGGGATGTTCCGGCAAATTCTACAGTTACTCCATCAACTGAAACCATGTATATGTTTTTAAGTTCTTTGTATAAAACGTTTTATATCTCTATTACTTGTCACTATCAAATCCTAATTCCCAGGTCTTCTCTCATTATTTGAAGAATATTTTGGAATGTGTAGTGAATAGGTTCTATTATATAAGGTACTTTTACCTTTGGAACCAACACTTTCAAACCTTTTGGAAATACAGTTACTTCTATTCTTTTCCCCATATGGATAGGTTCTCCGTCGATATGCATAATGCCTTCGTTAGCACGTTCAATCACAATTCGTTTTTTCTTTATGATTGAGAACTTACTATTCTGCTCGATTGTCTTCGTGAAGATCTGAAGTGCAATTTGGGGAACATCCAAGGGGGTGAATGGTTTAAGAATAGCGATGTCAAGCAGACCATCCTGCACATTTGCGCTTGGAGCGATGTAGGCATCATTACCCCATTGGGAAGCATTGGCACACGTTACCAAGAAGGCACGTTCTTGAATTTCCCCATTTTCATCCAACAGTGTATATTCTTCCGGCTTATAACTAAGATATTCGGTTATCATTCGTTTCAAATAGCCCAAACTTCCTCTAAATTTATCGTTGGCAAATTTGAAACTCACTTGTGCATCAAAACCAACACCACAGGTACAAAAGAAGATCTGATCGTTTGCTTTGCAGTAATCTATTTCGCAGATCAACTCTTCCTTTAGCATTGAAAGCGCGTTTCCAACGGCCATTGGAATTTGGAGATGTCTGGCCAACCCATTCCCTGATCCGATTGGAACAATACAGAGTGCCGTATTGGTATTAACCAATGAGCTTGCCACCTCATTGATTGTCCCATCACCACCAACTGCTACTACATAGTCGGACCCATCATTAACTGCTTGTTTTGTAATTTCCGATGCGTGGCCCTTAAACTCGGTGGTAAAATATTGCATGTCGAATTTCTCCTCGTCAATACTATTCTCAATAGTTGTTCGAAGGGCAATCTTCTTTAAAAAAGTACCTGACTTAGGATTTACGATTACGGTAACCTTTTTTTTCATCTGGATTTTTCAGTTTCTTAAAAAAATAACTGCGTTGAGCCAGTTTTTCTTCTTTTGTTTTGGCTGTATATATCGGTTCGAGTGTATAGGGGTTCAATCCGGTATAAAACATCTCAGTAGCCAGAGTCATTGGAGTAGGAGTAAAATCTTGAACTTGTTCAAGATTGAAGTTCAAACTGTTGGTTATTGATGCCAACTCTTTCATATCGTTTACAGTACAACCGGGATGACTCGAAATAAAGTAGGG